>JAFIGE010000125.1 GCA_020831585.1 Opitutales bacterium
CCGCCTTTTCTGCACCACCCGCGAAACAAGGTGGTGGCAAGCCAGTCGTGGATACTTCAACCGCCTACAAAAATTCCTGCTCATGACGCCACTCAAACACCTGCCTCGCGTCTGTCAATGTTCCTATGTTCAGAACATTAAAAAAAGTTCCCAATTCTAAATTTGTTGTAGGTTCTGTTTGTAGTCAAGGGGCCGCAGTGCCTGACAAACCTCGTCATTACTCCCGGCGTCGGGCAATTGATGGAAGGCGTTGCGTATCCCAACCGTGTCAAGATCGCTTCACAGGAAGAAGGAGTCCAAAGGCTACCACGGCGACCGCAGACAACGAGTTTTCCCCGACCACTGAAAAACTTCGCGATGACACCCGCCCCCGCCGAAAGAACCTTCCACCCGACCAAATAAATGTCTCAGGTGAGACATTTATTGCTTCATTCCGGCTTCGGGGAGGGTTGGGCGAGCCAGCGCGCGAGTATCCACGCGGCCACGACACAGAGGGCGGCGGAGAGGCCGAAGTGGCGCACGGCGGGGACGGAGGCGTGGAGGAGCCAGAGGAAGGCGGCGGCGCTGGTGGCGGCGGAGAGGGTGACGGAGGCTGCCAGGGGGTTACCCGCCTCGCGGGCGCGGAGGGCGAAGAGGCCGTAATCCAGTGCGAGACAGAAGCCGAGGAAGAGGCCCAGGAGGTGAAAGAGGTTCCACTCGGGCGAGAGCCAGGCGAGGATGCCTGCCGCCGCCGCCAGTGCGCCCACGGGCACGGCGAGGGTGCGCGCGGCGCGCGCCGGGCGCAGCGTGATGAGGAGAAAGCCACCGATGGCGGCGATGGCCAGGACGATGACCCCGCCGAGGTGGCGGCGGTATTTGGCAAAGGCGGCATCCAGCCCGGCAATCTGCGCGAGCGGCACCACGCGCTCGGCCACGTCCTCCGGGATGTCGGGACCGTCCACGCCGCGCAGGGCAAACCAGGCGGGGGCATCCGCGCCACCGGGAAAGAAGAGGAGTCCCAGCGGTCCCGGGCGGTGCCCGGCGGAGGCGGCCACGACGGCATCCCAGTGCTCCGCGCCCCCCGCCAGAACAGTCGCGCGAAAAGCCGTCCACTCTTCGACAAAGGGTGCGAACTCCTCCGCCGCAAACGCCCGCTCCTCCAACGCCGCCAAGACCTCATCGGCGAAAGCCGCGCCCGCGCCTGAGCGCAACCAGGTGAGCAGATCGGGAAGATCGGCGGGATCGGGAATCCAGGTTCCGGCGGCGGCCATCCGTTCCAGGGTCTCCTCCTCCGCTCCGGCTATGCGGGCAAGGGTTTCGCGGGCCTCGCGCCAATCGCGTCCGGTGGCCAGCCACGCCCTGCCGTCCGCATCGCCCTCCAGGGAGGCACGGATGCGGGCCTCGTTGGCGGCGAGTTCCGGCAGGGGCACTTCCAGCCGCCGGATATCGTCGCGCCACTCCACCCGCCACGCGGCGGAAAGCAAAAGAAGCCCGAACAAGATCAACCCACCGCCCTGAATCCACCGGCTGCTCAACCATTTTGCAGGAGCCCCACCCGCGAAATTCACCGGTGGTGCGAGGGCGGAGAGAAAAGCGCGTGTGGCGAAGGCGGAGAGGAGCGCGCCGGTCAGACCGGCGGTGACAAAGACCCCCGTCTGCCGCAGCAAAGGAAGGGGCGCGAAGAGAAAGAGCGCGTAGCCGAGGAGCGTGGAGGCAAAGCCGATGAGGAGCGGAAAGAGAATGCGGCGCGTATCCCCGATGGAGACGTGCAAGGCATAATCCACCCCGATCCCGAGAAGGATGGATCCGAGCACGAGGGCGAGCACATGCGGCTGGGGAAAGATGAAAAGCAGCGCCGTGAGTCCGGTCGCGGCCGCTCCCGTCAGCGTCGCCCCGACAAAGACCAGCGGCACGCCCCCGCGCGTGAACAAGGCGACGAGGAAGACGACCGAGAGCGCGACCCCGATATTGATCACGGCAACCTCGCGGATGATCGTTTCGCGGTTGGCCTGGGCGAAGCGGATCACGCCGGAATCCGTCCAAACCGCTTCCGGAAACCGTTCCCGCAACGCTTCCACGGCACGGGCAAGGTCGCGGGAAAAAGCGTCCTGCACCGCCGGATCGAGGGGATCGCCGGCGATTTCAAGGAGGAAGGGCACACTCCCGTCGGCCTGTCCTCCGGTGCCCGTTGCACGGCTCAGGACCTGCGCACCCGTCACGCCGAGGAGGAGCGGATCGGCGCGCACGGCGTCCTCCCACCCAAAGGCATCGGGGTCTTCCCAAAAGGCTTCGAAGCGCTCGGCGACGATAGCGGCCAGGCCCTCGGCAGGGGTATCGGGCGCACCGCCATGGGCACGAAACCATGCGGGGAAGCGCAGGCTCCAGCGGTTATCCCACCAGAATCCGGCAGCGGGCGCGAGCCAGTCTGTTGTATCGAGGCGATAGACGGCGGCAAGCGAGGGGCTGGCCACCAGGGTCTCTTTCCAAAACACCGCGACGTCATCGGCCTGGCCGGGCGGGGGTTCGAGCAAGCCCCAGAGCTGCCGCGCCTGTTCGCCCCGCACCCATTCGCGGGCGATGAGGCTGGATGGGTCCTCCGCGTCCGGGAGGAGATCTCCGACACTTGCCCCGAAGCTCCCGAGGCGCTCGCCCGTGAGCACATAGCCAAGCATGATGGCGACAAGCGCGCCCCAGAGAAGGGCCGCCGCTTTCATTGCGCATTCCGCAGTTGAAACCCTGGTCGACACCAATTCACCCTGACTTTAAACGTGAAAAGCGACGCACGGCATCAGCCGTTGCCTCCACTGGCCTCGGCTTCCTTGATTTTTCTTCTCCAGACTAAGCTCAGTTTTCGATTTTGTTCGGCGCAGTCCCGCAAATAGAGATTAATGAGATTCTGGTAAGGCAGGCCCGTCTCCGTAGACATCGCCTTGAAGTAATCCACCACTTCCTTTTCCAATCGGATGGTCACCGCCTTTTTTTCCTTCTTAACATACGGATTACGGACGCCTTCCGTGAAGTCATATTCCGTTCTCATGATTTTTTCTCCCAATATGGTTTTTGTTCTTTGGTTCCTGCCCGTCTGGCGGAAATAATTCGAATGACGTCTCCACCGACCCGAAAACAGTGGACAACCACCAACGCACGATCCTTGTCACTCAAGCCAAGAATAATGAATCGATCCTCATCCTGAGAGTGGTCGGGGTCCGAAATAACAAGCGCATCCGGATCCAGAAACACCGTTTTTGCCTCCGTGAAGGCAACCCTGTGCTTCTTCTCGTTCGAGGAAGCTTTCTTCGGATCCCACTCAAATCTGAGTTGAGTCATTATGTTTGCAATATCTAATATTGCCCTTTTATTGCAAGCCCTTTCTCCGGAACAGGTGGTTCGGTTCGCTCACGGAAGCGGCGGGGAGAAAGGAAGGCAAAATTGCCCCAACATCAGTGGCCATGCGGGGTGGAAGGAATCGATTCCCCATCCCCCTCCGCCGGTGCCACGGGAAAGGCCACCGCCCGCACATCGGGGGGCCACGCTTCGGGAGAGCGGGGTTCGGTGATGAAGATTTCAATACGCGATCGGTTCGGACGCCGGATCTCCATTCGCTCCAGAACCTGTTCGCTCCCCTGGAGCACAAGGGCGCTGATAAGAGACCCGGCCGGTTGCCCCGCGAGCGGGTACAGATCGATGCGCCAGGTGCCCTCACCGGTTGCTTCCGAAAACTCAATATCGAAAGACTCTTTCCACTTCTCTGCGTCGAAGGTAAAGAGGGCGAGGAGGGCGAAACGGAGGGCATCCCCCTCCTCCGAGGCGGGGAGGCGGGCCGGGGAATCGTCCGGGCGGGTGCGCCAGAGACCATCGGGGAGAACGGAGACGACCTGCTCGCGCGGTTGTGTATAGGCAAGGCTGATACCGAGAGCGGGATCGCGCCGGAGGACGCCCGCAAAGCGTGAGGGCACGCGGCGCAGGGGGTGGTGGCGGCGCTCGGCGAAGGCGGCCTCAATGCGTTCGCTTGCGCGCATACCCGCGAGCAGTTCGGCGAGGGCGGGATCGATGGCAGTTTCCGCGTCCGCACGAAGCGGCACGGCGCAGAGGGCGAAAGCCGCCAGCAGGCAAACGATCAGGCGGACACGTTCCATTGGCTCTTGTTTTGGCGCATCTTCCAAATCCGCAGGAGAAGGAATTCGGGCACGAGGCGGAAGTGCAGGAGGGTGAGCTTGATGTTGTCGCGGAGATAGTTGAAGTGGGACACCCCGCCCTCGTCCTTGCGAAAGTAGCGCACCGGGGCCGGCACCTGGCGGGGACGGCAACCGGCCCACGTCATGCGCACGGCAATCTCCGGGTCGAAGTCGAACCCGCGCGCGAAGGGGGTTTGGGCGAAGGCGCGCCGGAGAGGCTCCAGCGGATACACCCGCATGCCAAAGAGCGTGTCGCCTAGGCCGCACCAGAGGGTTTCCAGATCCGTCCACCAGATGGTGAGGCGGCGGCCCTTGAGGCGGGCGCGGGGCACATCGGGACCAAAGACAGGGTCACCCATGATGAGATCGGCGGGGTGACGGCGGGCGGTATCGAGGAAGTGCGGGATCTTATCGGTCGGGTGCTGGCCGTCGGAGTCGAGCGAAAGGGCGTGGGTGAAGCCCGCTTCGAGGGCTAGGCGGGTGCCTGCGAGGATGGCCGCGCCCTTGCCGCCGTTGCCCTCCAGGCGGATGACGCGGAGCACGTTGTCGGGCGCGTTGTCGGGAAGGTCGTCGAGGGTGCGGTCGCTGCCGTCGGTGCTGCCATCGACGACCACCCACACGGGCACACCCGCGCGCAGAGCGCCCTCCACCGTGCCGCGCAGGCGCGTGCCGCTGTTGTATGAGGGGATGAGGATCAATGGACGAAAGGAGGGGATGTCCTGGAATGGAAGATCAGGAGTCATGCGGACATGCGGGTGAAAACGTGGCGTGGCCCCATCTTGAGGCCAACGCGTGCGGCACGCGGATTTTCGAAGCCGGGCGGGATTGCCAGGTGCCCCGAACATTGCGCACGCCTCGGGGCGGGGGCCAGGATGGCCGCCCGCCTACGCATACGCCACGGAGTTCTAGCATCCATGCCCATTCTTGATGCAGGCGAAGGGGGTGTTGGCAACGGACCCTCCCTTGAGGCAGGCTTCCACGCGGGCGGCGAAGGCGAGCGGGCGCTCACCCGGTTCGGCGCGGAGGGTACCCAGCTCGCTGATACGGAAGTGCGCGGGCACGGTGGGGGCCCGCCAGAAGGTGTGGGCCTTTCCGAGGAGGTTGGAATTGGTTTCGATGCGGAGGCAGAGCACAGGGCAGGCTGCCTGCGCGGCGATGAGGCCGAACCCGGGATGAAGCGGGCCCAATTCCGCGCCGGGGGTGCGCGTGCCCTCGGGGAAAAGGACGACATTGCCCCCCGCGCGCAAATGGGCCACGGCCGCCCGGATGCCCTCGATCCCGCTGTCGTTGCGGAGATAACCCGCCAGGCGCGCGCCCGAGGCTCCGCAGATGCCCGTGTGCATACTCGCCTTGAAGTAGCAGACCACATCGGGCAGGCGCGCGCCGAGGGAGGGGCGCATCGATCATGCTCGGGTGATTGGCGACCACGAGGGTGCCGTGGCGGGCCTCCGGCGGCGGACCCTCCAGCAGCCATTTGCAGGCGAAGCGCCCGGTCGCCTCAAGGGAGCGCACATAGGTGTGGAAAAACCACCCGATGACCCCCCGCGCCCGGCTCCGCGTCCGCTCCGAAACCGGACCGAGGCAGCGAAGGAAGGCGACGAGGTTATAGACACCGGCTGCGATCCCGAAGAGGAGCAGAAAAGCCAGATACGCTCCATGCACAAAGAAACCGGCGGGGCGGGCGGTTGGCAGGGGCGAATGGGGGGTCATGATACCGGCGTGTTCAGCGGGGAAAAATTAAACCACAGGGTTGGATCCTCACGCAAGAGGGATTCCACCTGCAAAACCTCCTGAAAATGCGTGGCTCCGGCCCGGAGCGTCTCCCGGCGGTCGGAGAGCGGATGAAAAACAGGCGCAGTGACCACCGGAATGGAACCGTGCGCATCCCGCCTGATGGCAAAGGCAAAGGCCACGGGCACGCCAAAGAGCGCGGAGAGGTGGTAGATCGTGAAGGGAAACCAGCGCCGCTCTCCGAGGAACACGAAGGCTTCCCGGCGGGACCCGAACTGCTCGCGGTCGCAGTGGAGGGCAACGGAATGGCCCGCCTGGAGCGCATTTTTCAGGGCGAAGAGCATATCCTCCGATTGATTGATCCAGATGAAGCGGAGGGAATCGCCGAGGGCGCGGCCGAGCGTCTCGGTGTCGCGGGAGTTTTCCACGCGCAGGCGCACCATGTGGATCGTGCGCCCGAAGTCGGAGAGCATGGCCCCCATGAGATCGGCCTCGCCGAGGTGGAAGGAGCCGAAGAGGACCGCTCCGGGGGCTTCGCAGAGTTCCCGGAAATCCGCGCTTTGGGCGGGATCATGGAAGTGGAAGGCGGGCTTCCGTCCGTGCGCGAGAGCGAGTTTGCCGGCAAGGCACTCGGCGAAATCGGCGAAGTGGGCCGCCTCCTCGCGCCAGGAGGGCGGTCGCCCGAGGAGCGCCCGCCAGTAGGCGCGGGTGTGCGCCCGCGCGGTCGGCATGAGCGTCCAGCCGACCACCGCCCCCGCGCGCAAAGCGAGGCGAAAGAGCCGCTCCGGCAGCACGCGCATCGCTCCCTGAAGGAAGGCGTAGCCCCAGGAGGGCCCGGGGTTGCGGGCGGGGGTGCTCACGACCGGGGCTGAAAACGGATGCACCCGCCCCCGGGAGCGGCCAGTTCAACCGCGCGGTGCTCATGCAGGGCCTGCGCGAAGGCCCGCGTGGAGACAACGGGGGCGGGAGCGGGGGCGGTGAAGTCGACCGTCAGATCGGCCACGGGTTCCTCCGTATCGCCGGGACCCCAGCGCAGAAGAACTGCCCAGGTGTCCCGCGAAGCGAGGCCGTGGTCGAGCAGCCAGGTGCCCGTTTCCTCCCCGAGAAGGAGCAACCCTGCGGGCGCGGGCGAGAGCAGCGCGCAGAGACAGGCGCGCGCGGCAAGATCGTCCTCTCCCGCCAGGGGCACGAGGTGGCCGACCGGTTGCCCCCGCGCGATGAGGGCCTGCTGCAACGCGCTCGGGTGAATGGAGGTCTGAAAGGCTGTGGGGCTGGCGGCCGGGAGGCTGCGGAGGTAGGTTTCGAGCGCTCGCGCCTCCGCGAAAGCGGTGCCGTAAACGAGGGGCTCGGCAGGGTCCACCGCCTCCCCGCGCAGGAGGCCGTAGAGAAGACGCCCCAGCACACTCATGCGCCGCGCCTGGCCACGCGAAAGGCCCTCCCCGAGGGCTTCGAGGCAGGGACAGGCCGGGTCGTCCGGAAACCATGCCCGGACCCGTTGCAAGGAGCGTTCAGTTTTCATGGCGCAGAAGCAGAGCCCCGTGGGCACCGCCGAAGGCATTGCAGAGAAGGAGGATGTCGCTCCGCGCCGGAGGTGCGAAGGGCTCGGTCGCCACCTCGGGCGTGAACGTCGGCCCGCGCGTGCCCACCGTGCCCGGGAGACGCCCGCGCTCGTGTCCGCGCGCGGCAAGGACCAGTTCGACGAGGGCGCAACTGCCCAGGGTGTGGCCCAGCCCGCCCTTCCACGAAACAAGGGGCGCTCCGGGAAAACGCGCCGCCACCGCCGTCGCCTCCAACCGGCCTGCTTCGAGGGTGCCCGTGCCGTGACCCTTGATCCAGAGCGGACGCCCGCCAAGGTGCGGGGAAAGCGGTTCCAGAACAGCGCGAAAACCGCTCCCGCCCGCTTCGTTGGCCGTGAAGTGGTGCATTTCGTTCCAGGAAGAGCGCGCGACTAGCCGCCACGGGGAGGGTTTGCGCGAGAGCACGGCCCAGGCCGCCCCGTCGCCCAGGCCGATGGAGCCGATGGCGCGGTCCTCATAGGGGCCGGGAAAACCGGCGTTGAGGATTTTCAGAGAATGAAATCCCGCACTCACAAAGGGACCGATGTAATCGAAGGAAAGCACGAGCGCCTTTTCCGCCGCTCCGGCCTCCATCCACTCCGCCGCGAGCGAAAGCGCCACCTGCGCGGAGACACAGGCATGCGACACGGGCTGGATGAGGGGCCCCCACCCAAAGCGGTCCCGCAGGTGCCGCACGATGCCGTGGACCGTCGCCCACGAATCGGCTTGGGCATCGGGCGCACTCCCCCGCCCCATCTCATAGAGCCGGTCGATGCCGAAATTGCTCCCCGCAAGAAAGACCGGGCGCCCGCGCGTGCCCCAGCCCTCCCCGGGGATATCCGCCACGAGGTCGGAGAGGAGCGGCCACCAGCGCGGGGGCGTGGTCAGCGCCAAGGGCGTGGCGGCGGCCAGGGGCACGGCCTCGGCTTGCCCCTCGGGCACCACGGGCGTGGCCGCAAGGGCGCTTTCCCCGCGCAGGAGGCGGTCGAGGGTGGTCTCGGCCCCGCCAAAAGCCGTGTGCCCGTCAAAGGCCTCGAAAAAGAGTGCGTCGTCCACCCGTGACTCAACCCTTCACGCTTGCGGAAGTCGCGCTGCGGTGGCGTTCGATGTATTCCGCGAGCACATTGATGGAAGCCAGCGCGGCGCGGCTCTCCTCGCTCGACCCAATCTTGATGCCGTAGGTCTTTTCCAATTGCAGAACCAGTTCGAGGGCATCGATGGAGTCGAGGTCGAGCCCGCCCCCGAAAAGCGGCTCGTCGTCGGCAATGGAAGCGGGGTCGACATCTTCAAGGCGCAAGGCCTCGACCAAAAGTTGTTTCAGTTCGTCCTTCAGCATAGGGGAAAGAAATGTCAGGACTCGACCTCGAGAGCGGGTGGGGCCTTACGATTCATTTGCAGAAAACTCACCTCAGAGAAATCACCGCGGACACTGGCGTGTTCCAGTGTGATCGAAACGACATGGCCAGCCGCGTCCAAGTCAATGTAGATGTCCTCGGACAGCTCGCGCGTTTCCGCCGGAACCCCTCCGCCAAACTCCAATAGAGCTGTATCCGTATCTTCAAAGTATTTGATTTTCATGGGTGTCTCTCCTCGAAATCTCGGTCAAAAAAGGCATTG
Organism: Opitutales bacterium; assembly: GCA_020831585.1. Classification (GTDB taxonomy): domain Bacteria; phylum Verrucomicrobiota; class Verrucomicrobiia; order Opitutales; family Oceanipulchritudinaceae; genus JAFIGE01. The sequence continues at coordinate 9,059 of JAFIGE010000125.1, forward strand.
TGAACGGTTTGTTGATCCTCCAGCAAGACCACTCTCAGCGCGCGATTGTCGAATTCAGAGATCCGCCCCCATCGGCGAATCCGACCGTCTGCCTGGACCTCCTCGTGATCGGGATGGGAAATGACTTTTTGAATCCATTCGTCCCGAATAATCGAACGATCCGCCCGATGCCGGGTATGCCGAAAATACTCAGTCTGAGGGAAACGTTCCATCGTGGAGTCATCAAAAAAAACACACCCCTTCACGCCAAAGGATCCGCGGCCATGAATGGTGCGGTCGGGTTTGGGTTGCGGGAGCGTTCGGGCAACACGGGGTCGGGCGATAAATCTGCCCGACTACCCAGGCCATGGGACCATCGCCCCCGGCTATTTTCGCAGGTGTCCATCCTTCACGCCGAAGTCGGCACGGGGGCGGGGGTTGGCTTGGGGGTGCGCGCGCGGCCGAGGGTGCGCCAGCCTTCGGTCAGTTCGAGGCGGGCATAGGCGGCGGCGGCGGCGGTGAGGCGCACGGGGAGGGTCCAGTCCATGCGGTAGCTGTTGAAGGAGAAGACGCGGCCGGTGTTGTGGCCGCCCCAGACCCCGCGCGCGTGGCGGGCTCCGGCAATGCGCGCAAGGCGGCGGTTGTAGGCGCGGATGAGGAGGAACGGCAAGCGGGCGCGCGGACCCGTGAAAGGGGGCTGGCGAAGGGCGTTTTCGCCCAGTTTGTAGGGCTGGGAAACGACCCCCAGATAATAGAGCCCGAGGTCGAGGCGGAAGGCCATCTTCATGAGGTCGTAGTCTCCCATGTAGGCGTATTTGTTTTCGTAGATGGCCTCAAACCAGCGGTCGTAGGCAGCGAGAAAATCCGTGTTCGCGCGCTCGGCGGCGGCGGCGGTGTCTTGCGCGCCCTGCCAATCATCCCCGATGAGCCCGGCGGCGGAGACGGCTCCGAAGGAAATCCAGTCCATGCCCGGGCTGTAGAAGGGATCGATGAAGCCGGCCGCGTCGCCCACGAGAAAGAGGCCGTCCCCGGCGATGCGGGAGGAGCGCCAGGCGAGGTTTTTGCGGTAGTGGCAGTCGTCCGGCACCATCTCGGCCTTCTCCAGAAGGTCGCGCGCGAGGGGGTGTTGCGAGAGGTGGGCCCGCAGGCGTTCGCCGGGCGAGTCGCCCGGAGCGACATCGGTAAAGCGCTCGTCCCAGACGATGCCCACGCTCGTATCGCCCCCGCGCAGAGGAATCCACCAGGACCACCAGCCCCGGCCAATGAGGTGGTTTGTCGCGGTGAAGCGGATACCCACGCCGCGCGCGGCGATGCGCGGATGGCTCTCGCGAAAGGCCCGCCCGTCGATGCAGTCGATTCCCCGCCAGCGGCTCCAGATGGAGGCGATGGGGTGGCGCCCGTTGGGCACGACCCAGCGGTTTTTACGCGCCATCAGTCGGGCCATCCCGGAGGCATCCACAACCCAGCGGGCGCGCGCGCGCCGCACCTCGCCCCCGACGGAATAGGTGACGGTGGAGGTGCCGCCGGGCACCCAATCGACCTCCTTCGCTTCGGCCGGGCGCCGCACCGTTACACCAGGGAACTCGGCGGCGCGGCGGAGAACTTCCTCGTCCAGCCGTGCGCGGTCCACCTGGTAGCTCGGAAAGCGCACGTTGTAGCCCGGGCCGACCTCGCTGCAGGCATCCGCCTCCGCCTGCCCGTTGCCCGGATCGGAAAACCAGAAACGCAGCCCCTGCTTGTTCAGGTGCTCGTTGTTGAGATACTCCGTGAGCCCAAGCACCCGCCCGAGGAAATACGTGCTGATTTCCACCGTGGCCTCTCCCACGCGCCGGGAAAAGGCCGCCGAGCGCTCAATGACGAGGATCTTCCGCTCCGGGTGCGCCCGCCCCAAAAGCAAAGCCAGCGAAGCCCCCGAAAGCGCGCCGCCAATAACGATGGCATCGTATGTTTCTTCAGGCGGAGGGAGGGTCATTGGCTGAAAGGATGGACATTTAACCGAATCCTTGCAGGATAGACGACGTGGAGCAAGTTTTCCATCGGGCAACGCTGATTCTCTTCATCACCCTGCTCATCGCGGGCTGCCGCGCCTTCCTGCCCAAACCGGTGGAGCCCATGGAAGTGGTGACGCGCCCCTATCCTGGCGGAAAGCCACCGTGGCGGTTGTTGTCTTTCCGGGGCGGGGCGAACGTGCCGCCCCCACCGCCGCGCGCGGACTCGCCGAAGTCGCCTGGGAACGGGGGATCGCCGCCGATTTCTATTTCCCCGATGCCCACCTCGGCTACTACATCGGGGGTACTCTTCCCGAGCGCTTCACCGCCGACCTCGCTCCGCTCCTGGCTGAGCGCTACGAGGAGGTATGGGCGGTGGGGGTCTCCCTCGGTGCCCTCGGGGCCGTGCTTCTCGAGGAAGGCACCCCGGGGCGTTTCGACCGCATTTTCCTCCTCGGTCCCTTTGTCGGGGACGACCGCGCCTTCTTCCGCGAGTGGGCCGTCGCCGGTTCGCCCGCTCCGGCGGCCACCGCTGAGCCCGAGCACCTGCGGCGTTTCTGGACCTGGTTCGCCACCCGCCCACCCGACGCCCCACCCGGCGTGCGCGCCGCCTGGGGCACCCGCGACCGCTTCGCGCCCTTTCAGGAACACCTCGCCGCCCATCTGCCGCCCGGGGCGATCTTCCGTCTCGAGGGCGGCCACCGGTGGGCCGTCTGGCTGGAGGGCTGGCATCTCCTGCTTGACGACGGAGAAAGCCGGAGCCTTACCTCGTTGGAATGATGGCCGAGGACGATTTTGACCTGCTCGTGATCGGCGGAGAAGATACACTCTCTTGAAATGGGGTGTTTCCACAAACATCTCCGAAGAGCCACCTTTCAGCACCAACGGTAGGGTAAGCTTCCAGCTTGTCCGCAGAGCAAAAGCGCCCCTCTTTCCACCCCCGCCTCCGCTCAAAACATCCGACCCGCGCCCTCCGCTTGGTCGGCCGGATAGACGGAAAAGCCGTCCTGATCGACGGCAGGCCCGGACGGGCTCCCGGTTTCCGCCGATATGACCTGGAAGGGCGTGTCCGCTTCGACCAAAGCCCGGTCCTCCGGCGGCGCGGCGCGGATCGGGGCGGGCTCGAAGAAGTAGGCGTCCTTCTCATCGAAATAAACACACTCGATGCAACCGGGCGGCAGGTGCGCGCGAAACCGCAGCGCGTGCGCATAGAGGGAGAGTTGGGTCACCACGCGCGCGGGGTTCTCTGACGCCGCGTTGGGTTTGTAGTCGAGGAGGCGGACTTTGTCCGGCCAGACCTGCACCAGGTCGATGTGGCCCGCGATGAGGCCGTCGAAAACCTTGTCGTAGTAGTAGACCGGCACCTCCACCGCCACCGTGTTGCGGTCGCCGTAGAGAAAGTAGTTTTCGAGCGCGGCATGGCGGCGACGGTTGTTGGGCGCGAGGCTCACGGCGGCGGCGGCAAGGCGCGTGAGGCCAATGTCGCGCGTGTGGCGAAGGCCCGGATTCTCCGCCAGGCGCAGCCCCGAGCAATGCGCCGCGCGCTCAAAGAGGCTGTGGTCAAGGAACTGCGGGAGGCCCGTGAGGTAGTCGGCCAGCCCCCCGTGCGCCTTCGCAAAGCGCAGTTTGGGCAGGTGGATCTGGTACTCGTAGGGAAGCTTGGCGTGGGTGAAGAGGTGCGCCCGCACGGGCAACTCACCGGGGCGCAACAGGCGGTCGCGCACGTCCAGCCAGGGCAAGGGAAAGGAGGATAGCCACCGAGAGAGGGACGACTTCGTCGGCACAGTCGAGCCGAACTCCCGGCGGAGCACGGCGAGGGCATCGGAATAATTGTAGCCGGAGCAGACCAGGATGAGGGCACGGAGAATGATTTCCGGATCGGTCTTCTTTCCGGCGCGGTTCCGGTTGGAAAAGCGCCGAAAACACGCATTGCAACGGTAGAGCTGGCGCTCCTCCCCGCTCTTGAGCACGCGGCGCCCGGCGCGGGTGGCGTCGACCGATCCGCAGTGCGGGCAACTCATGGAGGTGGGAAGCGTTACGGACATGGGAAGCGGAGGGGGTCTGGAGATGGCTTGGGCACGGAATTTTCTCTCACAAAGGCACAAAGCTCACAAAGGCTTGGGCTCGGTAACAATTCTTTTGATTATTTTTCAACAACACTTACAAGAAATCTGGGTAAAGATTTAAGTCCAGAAATATTTTATTTTAAAGGTAGGTTATTTAATAATAAAGAAAAAGAAGAAATTATTAATTAATTTCTTTTTACTAATTGATCAATTGAATTCTCTTCACTTTGAGTGTGTGTAAGACTATTTTTCTGCCTTCGTCTATACATAGCACCAGCTCCAGCAAGTAATCCTATAATAGCTGCATAAGTTGATGGCTCAGGAATTTGTACTTGGTAAAACAAACCTTCGGCAGGGTAATTTATAACATTTGAACCGTCTCCTTGTTTGCCAATAAACATATTCGGTTTAGTTTCACTTGAGAGGACGATGCCTGCTTTTGCAGGGTCATACCCAGCAACACCAGTAAAGTCTAATTGTGTTTTTGGGATAGTAATTGTATATAATTGAGTATTTGAACCATCGTTTGAATTCCATTCGTCAGCGTTTTTTCCGCCGACATTAGTCAAACTAATACTTCCATCGTTTTTTTTCTCATAATTCCAACCTGAATTTACAAAATCAACACCCGGAGCTATAACAAAATTCCACCCACTCATCAAATCAGCAATTGAACTATAATTATCTTGATTCGCAGGTAATGCAAATAATTGTGAAGCCAAATCTTTAAAGACATTCAATTCTGCACTATTATAAATAGCACCCTCGTCATCATTTTTCACACTCAAATTAATAGCTGTGTTGTCACTTGAATCAATAAATGGCGTATTTGTTACCAAAATAGCCCCATCCGATTGAGAAGGACCAAGCAGTGACGCTAACCCAAGAGCACCTGCTCCCAGTATCCGCCGTCCCGCGTTGCGTTGCGTGATACAAAGGCGGATAATCGCCGCACGGAAAGCCATAAATGCCTGGAATAAAGCCATTGCGTTTCGTGTGTTATTTTTCATTGTATTTCGTGTGTTCAGGATGCTGCTGGCGAATGGAGAAAAGCTGGGCGCGCAGCAGCGGCGCGACCAGAGACGACGCGGAGGAATCCACGCAACCCGGCAGATCGGCATTTGAGGTGTAAACAGCCATCGTGACGGAGAGCAAGTTGCCCGATCCGCCCGTAAAAAACAAAACAAATCTTCCGATCCTCCGCACAAAAGCGCCCCATGCACCGCATTCTTTTCTCTCACAAAGGCACGAAGCTCACAAAGCGTACAGGACAGCTCCCGCAAGCAAGATGCGTGCCCACCATCCCAACAAAAAACTCGATGCCCCACAATAGGGTGACCGTCCCCACTTACCCTACAGAGCAAAAGCCTCCGTGAGCTTTGTGCCTTTGTGAGAGCCCCCTCCAGAGCATAAGCCTCATGCACCGCATCTTTTCTCTCACAAAGGCACGAAGCTCACAAAGCGAAGGCTCTGTTTTCGTTTTCTAAGAGCGCGGCGGCAAGGGCTCGTAGAATGAACCGCATCCAACACCCGCCGGGCAACGCATGCAACCGCCACACCCCCCCAGCAAAAGCCTCCGTGAGCTTTGTGCCTTTGTGCGAGCCCCCTCCAGAGCATAAGCCTCATGCACCGCATCTTTTCTCTCACAAAGGCACGAAGCTCACAAAGCGTACAGGACGCAGGATGTGTGCGCTCCATTCCCAGACGAGAAAATCCACCACAGGCGAAGCATCCCCTCTCGCTCCCCGAGCAAAAGCCTTCGTGCGCTTTGTGCCTTTGTGCGAGCCCCTCCAGAGCATAAGCCGTAGGCACCGCATTCATTTCTCTCACAAAGGCACAAAGCTCACAAAGCATACAGGACGGAGGAAGTATGCGCTCCATTCCCAGACGAGAAAATCCACCACAGGCGAAGCATCCCCTCTCGCTCCCCGAGCAAAAGCCTTCGTGCGCTTTGTGCCTTTGTGCGAGCCCCTCCAGAGCATAAGCCGTAGGCACCGCATTCATTTCTCTCACAAAGGCACAAAGCTCACAAAGCATACAGGACGCAGGATGTGTGCGCTCCATTCCCAGACGAGAAAATCCACCACAGGCGAAGCATCCCCTCTCGCTCCCCGAGCAAAAGCCTTCGTGCGCTTTGTGCCTTTGTGCGAGCCCCTCCAGAGCATAAGCCGTAGGCACCGCATTCATTTCTCTCACAAAGGCACAAAGCTCACAAAGCATACAGGACGGAGGAAGTATGCGCTCCATTCCCAGACGAGAAAATCCACCACAGGTGAAGCATCCTCTCGCCCCCCGAGCAAAAGCCTCCGTGGGCTTTGTGCCTTTGTGCGAGCATTACAGAGCATCAGCCGTATGCACCGCATTCACTCCAGTCGTCCGTTGATCACGCGAACAATGCCATCGCGCATCAACTCGGAGCCGAAGTTGAGGAGAAATCCAAGGCGAAAGCCGCCCAGCCGGAGATAGGTGAGGACTTGTTTCTTATGCACCGGGGCGATTTTCTCGACGGACTTGAGTTCGAGGAGAACACGATCCGCAACGAGCAAATCGGCCCGGAAACCCTCGTCGAAAGATTCGCCGTCGAAGCGGATGGGAATGGGGATCTGGCGGCGCGTCGCGAGGCCCCGTTTTTCAAGTGCCCGTGCGAGCGTGGCCTCGTAGACGGATTCGAGGAGACCCGGACCCAGTTCCCGGTGCAAGCGCACGGCACAATCCACGACCACTTGCCCGATTTCGTTTTCTGTTTGGTTTGTTTTCATCGTTTTTTCCTTTGGGTGAAAGTGTCCAAAATCTGGCTGTTGCTTGCGCAGCTGATCCACCGCATTCTTTTCTCAGAGCATAAGCCGTAGGCACCGCATTTTCCTCTCACAAAGGCACGAAGCTCACAAAGCGGAGGCGCTGTTTTTTCCCTGAGAGTGTGCCCGAAAAGGTCCTGGAGCAGCAAAACCCCACACCCGCCAAAAAATCCCCGAGCAAGAGCCTTCGTGAGCTTTGTGCCTTTGTGAGAGCCCCTCCAGAGCAGAAGCCGTATG
>JAFIGE010000126.1 GCA_020831585.1 Opitutales bacterium
AATCCGCGGCATCCGCCGCCCCTTCAACGGTATCAATCGCATACTCATGCCCCCACCCTACCTCACCCATCCCTCAATGCAAGACTAAAAACGGCGTTTTTGCTTGGAGTCTTCTTGCAATGGAGAGAGGAATGGGTGAAGTGGGGGACGATGAAATTGTATGCAATTTTGGCAGGAGTGGGGATCGGGGTGCTCAATTGCCTGAGCCTGTTACCGGCGACGGCGGGCTATGGGCGGTTTTTTGTCGCAGGGGGATTGGCGCTGGCGCTGTGGCTGGTGTTCCGCGCACTCGTGCAGCCGAGTCCGCCGCCGGATTATTCGATTCCTGAACCGGTTAAACCGGTTCAGCCCCTGCCGCAGCCGGAACCCCCGAAAGCGGAGCCGTCCTTTGCGGCGGAGTATGCAGCGGTCTCTTTGCTGGGCGCTCTCCAGGAAAAGGGGCGCTTGGTGGACTTTCTCATGGATGATGTCGCGGCTTACAGCAATGAGCAGGTGGGCGCAGCCGCGCGGGTGGTGCACCAGGGAGGACGTCAGGTGCTGAAGGAGTTTTTTGATATCGGACCGGTGAGCACGGAGGCCGAAGGATCGTCCGTGACGGTTCCGGAGGGCGCCGCGGGGTCCTCTTTTCGCCTGATTGGAAAGGTGGGGGCCGCCGCTCCGCAGTCCGGTCAGTTGGTGCACAAAGGTTGGCAGACGAGCCGGATCGATCTGCCGCGTCCATCAAGCCCGCCGACAAAGCAGCCAAGCCTCATCGCACCGGCTCAAGTTGAACTTCGCTGAAAACCATGTCCGACAAATCGTATGTCCTCGGCATTGACCTGGGGACCAGCAACAGCGCCTTGTGCGCCCTTGATCTGCCCTCCGGTGAGCCAACCATCCGTTCGCTGACGCAGATCCTCGCCCCCGGCCAAATCGGCGGTCGCCCACTTCTCCCCTCCGCGCTCTATTTGCCCGCAGTGAATGAGTTTCCTCCGGAGGCGCTGGCGCTGCCTTGGCAGCCAGCCGCCGGACAGGAAGCCGACCCGCTTTGCTTCGTTGGCGAATTTGCCCGCCAACACGGGGCGCTTGTGCCCGACCGCCTGGTGACGTCGGCTAAGTCGTGGCTATCCAATCCACATACCGATCCCCGTTCAGCGGTCCTTCCCTGGGGAGCGGAAGGTGACGTGCCGAAGGTGTCCGCATTCGATTGCGCCCGCCGCTACCTCGCGCACATGCGGGCGGCATTTCTTTCGGGCGAAGCGGAAGAGGGCCGCGAACGTGATCCGAGAGGCGGCCAACTCGTCCTGACCGTGCCCGCGTCTTTCGACGAGGTGGCGCGCCGCCTGACAGCGGACGCAGCGGAATCGGCGGGCTTCCATGAAGTGATTCTCCTCGAGGAGCCACAAGCCGCCTTCTACGCGTGGACCGAGCAGGCCGGCTCCGACTGGCGGCAACAGGTGAGCGCGGGCGACGTTGTCCTGGTTTGCGACGTCGGCGGCGGCACCTGCGACTTCAGCCTGCTCGTTATTCAGGATGTGGATGGCAATCTCGCCGTCGAGCGGGTGAGCGTGGGCGAACACCTTCTCCTTGGCGGCGACAACATGGACCTGGCCCTCGCCTACACCTTGCAGGCAAGGATCGAGGAGAGCGGACAAGCCATCGACGACTGGCAGTTCCTCTCCCTCATCCAGGGAGCCTCGCGGGCAAAAGTGCAACTCCTCAGCGACGACTCCCTCACCGAAGTTCCCGTGGCCGTGCCCAGCCGCGGCTCCAGTCTTTTTGCGAAGACGATTTCAACAAAGCTGACCCGCGATGATCTCCGCGCGGTTTTGCTGGACGGCTTCTTTGCTCTCACGGCCGCCGATGAAATGCCGATAGAAGACGGCGGCGACGCGCTGCGCGAATTCGGTCTGCCCTATGAGGCCGACGCTGTCATCAGCAAGCACCTGGCGCGTTTTCTCACCCGCAGCCTGCAAAACGTCCGCGCCAGTGAAAACCTCCGCAGCCTCTTTGCCAACCGTCCGGAGGTCCTGGAAAAATCCTTTCTGCACCCCGACGCCGTGCTCTTCAATGGCGGCGTGTTCAAGGCCGCTCCCCTGCGCGAGCGGGTCATCACGCTTCTGGAAAACTGGAGTGGTGGCAACGCCCCCCGCACCCTCTCCGGCTTTGAAGCCGATCTTGCGGTGGCCCGCGGTGCCGCCGTCTACGGTCGCAACCGCCTCACTGGCCAGGGTCTGCGTATCAAGGCAGGGACCGCCCGCTCCTACTACATCGGCCTCGACTCGGCCCGCCCGGCGGTGCCGGGCTTCAAGCCGCCTGTGAGTGCGCTCTGCGTCGTGCCACAGGGCATGGAAGAAGGCACAGAGCACCTCCTAACCGGCAAAACCTTCGGCCTTGTGACCGGTCGCCCGACCGTCTTTCGCTTCTTCGCATCGGAAGTCCGCAGCGACGACACCCCCGGCATCCTCGTGCCCAATGCGGAAATGAACCTGGAGGAGACGCACAAGATCGAAATCACCCTTCCACCCATGGAAGCCTTCCCTCCAGGTCAACCCATACCGGTCCACCTCAACTCTGTCGTAACCGAACTGGGCAACCTCGAACTCTGGATGAAACACACCGCCTCCGATCAACGCTGGAAGGTGGAGTTTCAAGTGCGCATGGAATAACGGCACCGTGCCCCGCCCCGTCCACAGCATCGGCATTGACCTCGGGACGACGAACTGCGCGCTGGCCTACCTCGACCCAAACGACGCCGCCCCCACGCGGGTGCTCGCCATTGAGCAGGAAACCGCCTCCGGCCAAATCGTCACCGATCCCACCCTGCCCTCCTTCCTCTACCGCATCGTAAAGAAGGAAGTGATCGACCATCCTGCCCCCGCGTCCGCCCTGCCCGGAGGCTGGCTGGTCGGGCGCGGTGCACGCGATCAGGCGGCTAACGGAGACGGACGGCTGGTGCACTCTGCCAAATCCTGGCTGGCAAGCCCCGGCTATCCGCCCGACGCCCCCATCCTGCCGCCCGATCCCACCGACCTCCCGGAGTCGGCGCGGCTCTCCCCCATCACCGCCTCCGCCCTCCTCCTGCGCCATCTTCTCGAAGCCTACGACCGCACATTCTCAAGCGACCCAAAAGATAACGCGCTCTCGAAATCAAACACACCCATCACTATCACGGTGCCCGCCTCCTTCGATGCGACTGCGCAAAGGGCCACTCTGGAAGCCGCCACACGGGCGGGCCTGCGAGCCGAACAAGTAACGCTCCTGGAAGAACCCCTGGCAGCGGTTTACCGGTGCATGGAGGCGAAGGGCGGCGAACTGCCCCTCGCACCCGGCGAGCACCTGCTCGTCATCGACCTCGGCGGAGGCACGCTCGACTTCAGCCTCCTTCAATGCACACCTGACTCCCCCGCAGACGAACCCCTGCGCCGTGTCGCCGTGAGCGACCACATTCTCCTCGGAGGCGACAACATCGACCTCGCCGCCGCGCATATCTTCGAGGCCCTTCTCCTGCCCGACGGCGGGAGCCTCACGGGCAGCGCCTGGGACCACCTCCTGGCCGCCTCGCGCGTAGCCAAGGAACGCGCTTTTGCCGATGACACCCATCCCGGTGAGAGCCTCCGCGTTTCCATACCCGGCGCGGGTTCAGGCCTGTTCGCGGCTGCCCGCACAGCGGAAATGCCAGCCGCCCAACTGCGGGAGATCCTCCTTGAAGGTTTTTTTCCGGAATGCCCCCGTGAGGCCCGTCCGGAGGAAGCGCGGAGCGCCCTGCAGGAGTGGGGGCTCCCCTACGCGGCGGATTTTGCCGTCACGCGCTACCTCGCCGATTTCCTGCGCGACCTTCCCCGGATCGACACCATTCTTTTCAACGGCGGCAGCCTCATCCCCGCCATCCTGCGCGACCGCCTCCGCGAACAGATCGGCGTGTGGCAAAATGGATACAAGCCGCGCAATCTGCACAACCCGGAGCCCACCCTCGCAGTGGCACGCGGAGCGGCCCTTTACGGTGCCCGCCACTTGCGCGGAGTCCGGACTATCGCCTCGCCCACGGCACGCGCCCTGTTCCTCGAAGTGGCGGATGCGGCAGACGGTCGCCGCTTCCTCTGCATTCTCCCTGCCGGGACAGCCCCCGGTCAGCGAGTGCGCACGGAGATTCCCGGTCTGAAAGTGCGCGTGAACCAGCGCGTGCGCTTCCGCCTCCTGCGCGCGGATCAGGGAGCGACCCCCCGGGCAGGCGACTGGCACGATGCCAAAGCCGTCGGCCAAAACACCTGTCTCCACTCCGTCGAAAGCGAAATTCCGGCATCCAAAAGATCCGGATCCACCGCGCCGCAAAGCCTGCCCGCGCACATCGAAGCGACCTTAAACGAATTGGGGCTTCTGGAACTCGTCCTCATTGCGGAAAGCGACTCCCCGCTTCGCTGCAAGCTTGAGTTCAATCTTCGAGACAAGGCCTCCGACGAACCACATCCGACCGTGGCGGACACCGAATTGCCGCCCTCCGCACACACATCCGCAAACATCCGCCCTCCTTCCCTTCCTCTAAATTTTGGAATCCGTATCCCCCGCGATGCCACCCCCAACAAACTCTTCAAGGCGTGGGAGGCTGCCCTCGGAGAAGATCGCCACGCCTGGTCACTCGACCGTTCCCGCGCCCTCGCCGACAGACTCCTGGAAAACCCGCCAACCAAAGAAACGCCGCTCGCCACCGCCGAGACCTGGCTGCACGCGGTAGGCTTCACCCTGCGCCCCGGCTTTGGCGATGCGGAAGATCCCCGCCGCCTGCAAGCCGCATGGCCGCACGCCGAACCCCTCAACTCGCCCCGGTCGCGGCGCGCCCTCCTCATCCAATCCTTTCTCCTTTGGCGGCGGCTGGCTCCCGGCCTGCCAAGTGACCGCCAGGAAACCCTCCTTTCTGACAGCCTCCCCATTCTGGCCAAACAGCGAGCCCCCGCCGAACTAATCCGGCTTCTCGGCTGTCTGCGTAAAGTGCCGACGGCAGACAAAGAAGCCGCTCTCAATCACCTGCTCCCACAACTCCTCGGGGCGGCCCGATCCGGAAAGCACGTGACCGCTTGGGCGCAAGCCCTCGAAGACCTCTTGGACCGCACCCCCTTCGCGACGGCCGCCGCGCACGTCGCGCCGCCCGCCATGGTCGAGACCGCCTTTGCCGCCCTCAGCAAACTCGATTGGCGTGAACCGACCCTGCGCAGGGTCCCGGAACTCTTCCTGCGCGCCGCCCGCCTAACCGACGAGCCCTCACTGAACCTCGCCCCCAAAACCCGCCGCGCCATCATAGCCCACCTCAAGAAGTCCGGTATTTCAGCCACCCGGCTGGCTCCCCTGGAAGGCTTCGTTCCCCTCCCCGCATCAGAACGCGCCGCGCTCCTCGGCGAATCATTGCCCCCGGGCCTCATTTTGAGCTAGTTCCCCAGTCCGCGCCTCCGCCAACCGACAGGATCACACTTCGGCGGGTCGTCTCTGCATTTCGGGGTTGTCAAAGCCCTCCATTCAGACGGGAGTTTTGCGTGTGGACGATCTCTCTGAAAACCCGGCCAACCAAAGCCCCCTGTCTCCCCCCTCCGGCATTCGGCGCATCCTCGTGGAAAAGCTCCCTTCCCACCGCGCCGCCGCAAACGAGCTGCTCCGTGACCTGCGCGAGCAACTGAACCTTCCGCAGCTCACCGGCCTGCGCGTTTTCCAGCGCTACGATGTCGAGGGCCTCGAACCAGATTTCTGGGAGGCGGCCTGCGCCACCGTGTTTTCCGAACCCCCGGTTGACGCGGTCTTCCAGGAAAACGGTCCCCGGCCCTGGGCGGACTCAGCAACGGTCTTCGCGGTGGAATTTTTACCCGGCCAATTCGATCAGCGGGCCGATTCGGCCACCCAGTGCATCCAGATTCTTTCCGGGCACCGGCCTGTGATCGCGGCGGCCCAGGTCTACGCTTTTGAGGGGACTGTCTCCGCCAGTGATCTCGCCCGCATCAAGAGCTACCTGATCAACCCGGTGGACTCGCGGGAAGCCTCCCTGGAAAAACCCGCGTCCCTCAGCCGCACTGCTCCGAACCCCCCGGCGGTTCACCGTTTGCGGGGCTTCACGGGCTCCGACGAGACCGCCCTCTCCACCCTCCACCGCGATCTTGGATTGGCCATGAGCGCGGCTGACCTCGCCTTTTGCCAGAACTACTTCCGCGATACCGCCGGGCGCGATCCAACCCTCACGGAAATCAAGGTTCTCGACACCTATTGGTCCGACCATTGCCGCCACACCACCTTTCTCACGGAACTGGCCGAGGTGAAAATCGACGACAGCCCGGCAGCCGCCCCCCTGCGCGCCGCCTGGGAGGCCTACCTCGCCGCCCGCGAGAGGGTTTTCGGCGAGAAAATCGGCGCCCGCCCGCCCTGCCTCATGGACCTTGCCCTCCTCGCCATGCGCGAGATGAAAAAATCCGGGCATATCCCCGATCTCGACGACTCCGAGGAGGTCAACGCGGCCAGCATTCGCCTCACAGCGGAAATCGACGGCCAGCCGCAGGAGTGGCTCGTGATGTTTAAGAACGAGACGCACAACCACCCCACCGAAATCGAACCCTTCGGCGGAGCGGCCACTTGCCTGGGCGGTGCCATCCGCGACCCCCTTTCCGGGCGCAGCTACGTCTATCAGGCCATGCGTGTCACCGGGGCGGCGGACCCGCGCACGCCCCTTTCCGAAACTCTCCCCGGCAAACTGCCGCAACGCGTCATCACGCGCGAAGCCGCCCGCGGCTACTCCAGCTACGGCAACCAGATCGGCGTGGCCACGGGCATCGTTGCGGAAGTCTATCATCCGCGTTTTGTGGCCAAGCGCATGGAGATCGGTGCGGTCATCGCGGCGGCTCCGGCGGCACAGGTCGTGCGCGAGCGCCCCGCACCCGGCGACCGGGTCGTCCTCGTGGGTGGGTTCACCGGGCGCGACGGTGTTGGCGGGGCCACCGGTTCCTCCAAGGAGCACACCGAGACCGCCCTCGAAAACAGTGCCGAGGTGCAGAAGGGCAACCCGCCCACCGAGCGCCATCTGCAACGCCTCTTCCGTCGCCCCGAAGTGGCCCGCCGCATCAAACGGTGCAATGATTTCGGCGCGGGCGGCGTGGCCGTGGCCATCGGCGAACTCGCGCCCAGCCTCCGCGTCGACCTCGACAAGGTGCCCCTAAAATACGATGGCCTCGACGGCACCGAGATCGCCATTTCCGAGTCCCAGGAGCGCATGGCCGTGGTCCTCGATCCTGCGGATGTGGATGCCTTCATCTCCGCCGCCGCCGAGGAAAACCTCACCGCCGTGGTCGTGGCCGAAATCACCGATACCGGCGCGCTCGAAATGGATTGGCGGGGCGACCGGATCGTCGATCTGCGTCGTGACTTTATCGATACAAACGGCGTGCGGCAACAAGCCCGGGCCCACCTCACCGCACCCGTGGGGGCCTTCCCCGCTCTCATCGATCTGCCCACCGGGCACGCGGGCACCGATCTGCTCGCGCAGTGGACCGCCATCCTCGGCGACCTCAACGTCTGCGACCAGCGTGGCCTCGTGGAGCGCTTCGACAGCTCCATCGGCGCGGGGACCGTGCTCTCCCCCTTCGGCGGACGCTTCCAGCGCACCCCCGCCGAGGCCATGGCCGCCACCCTCCCCGTCCTCGAAGGCGAAACGCATACCGCCACCCTCATGGCACACGGTTACCATCCGGCCATTGGCGTGTGGTCGCCCTATCACGGGGCCGTTTACGCCGTCCTGGAAGCAGTCGCCCGCATCGTCGCATCAGGAGGTCGCCTCGACCGCATTCGCCTCACCTTGCAGGAGTATTTCGAAAAGCTGCGCGACGACCCCGTCCGCTGGGGCAAGCCCTTGGCCGCCCTCCTTGGGGCCTACCATGCCCAAACAGCACTCGGCCTGCCGGCCATCGGCGGGAAGGATTCCATGAGCGGGAGCTTCCAGGATATCGACGTCCCGCCCACCCTCGTTGCTTTTGCCGTCGCGCCGGTGGATGCGCGCACGGTGATTTCGCCGGAATTTAAAGCAGCCGGCAACCGCCTCTGGCACCTGCCCGCTCCCATCGGAACGGATGCCCTCCCCGACCTCGCCGCCATCCGCCGCCTCTACTCCGGCCTCGCCGATGCGGTGGCGGCCCGACGCGTGGCCTCCGCGCAATCCCTGCGCGCGGGCGGCTTCCCCGAAGGCCTCACAAAGATGGCCCTGGGTAACCGACTCGGGGCGCGCCTCCAGCCGGACGCCCTGCAAACGCCACCGACCGCCATCCACTACGGCTCCTTCCTCCTCGAAACGCTCCCCGGCGAAGACCTCGCCGACCTCGGAGCACTTCCTCTTGGCGAAGTCATAGAGGCCCCGCAATTTGAAATCGGTGACGCCACCCTTCGCCTTGCCGACCTCCAAGCCGCGTGGGAAGCGCCCCTCGAATCCGTTTTCCCTAGACGCGCGCCCGAGCCCACCGGGACCCCTCCCAGCCGCCGATTCGCCCCCGCGCACCCCGGCAAGGCCCGCGCCCGCGTGGCCAAACCGCGCGTCTTCATCCCCGTCTTCCCCGGCACCAACACCGAATACGACACCGCCCGCGCTTTCGCGCGCGCCGGAGCTGAGCCCCTTGTGCGGGTCTTCCGCAACTCCAGCGATGCCGCCGTGGAAAGCTCCCTCGCGGGCTTTGCCGAAGCCCTCCGCCACGTGCAAATCCTTATGCTGCCCGGTGGCTTCAGCGCGGGCGACGAACCCGACGGTTCGGGCAAATTCATCGCCGCGGTCCTCCGCAACCCGCGCGTCCGCGACGCCGTACATGCCCTCATCCAGGAGCGCGACGGCCTCATCCTCGGTATTTGCAACGGCTTCCAGGCCCTTGTCAAAACAGGTCTGCTCCCCTTCGGCGAAATCCGCCCCGGCCAACCCGGCGACCCCACCCTCGCACACAACGCCATCGGTCGCCACGTCTCCACCTACGTGCGCACGCGCGTGGTTTCCCTGCGCTCGCCGTGGCTCTCCCTCTGCCGCCTCGGCGAGGAGCACTGGATCCCCGTTTCCCACGGTGAAGGCCGCTTCTGCGGCGATCCGGCCCACTTGCGCGCCCTCGTGGAAAACGACCAAATTGCCACGCAATATACCGATCACAACGGTCACCCCAGCTACCGCATCGAAGACAACCCCAACAGTTCCCTCCATGCCATCGAAGGCATCACCTCCCGGTGCGGGCGCATCTTCGGCAAAATGGGCCACACCGAACGCTTCGGCCCCCACGTCGCCAAAAATATCCCCGGAAACAAAGACCAGCCTCTCTTCAAGGGCGGCGTCGCTTACTTCGGCTGAGACCAAGCCCCAACGCCGGAGGGTTGACGCGAACCCGACGAAGGAATTGTTTCACGTTTTCAAACCATGCCGAAAAAACGCCCATCCTTCTCCGAACCCGAAGAGCCCGCCAAGGCCAGCACCTACACCGTCAAGCTCGACGAGGCCCAGCTCGAAAAACTCGAGAAAATCTGCGACAAGCGCCTCTACGGATTTTACGATGTGGCGCACTCCCTTTTCGCCTTCAAGGCACCCTACGAAAACGTGAACATCGTCGCCTACAAGAGCGGCAAAGTCGTCATTCAGGGCAAGGGGACGGAGGCCTTTGTGCAAAACATCCTCGAACCGGAGGTCACCGGCGAAGCCAAGCTGGGCTACGACGAGGTGCTCAATCCGGAGTGGTTTGAGCCCCACGCGGGCCTCGATGAGGCTGGCAAGGGCGACCTTTTTGGCCCCCTCGTTTCCTGCTGCGTGATCGCCGATGGCGACATGATCCGCAAGTGGCGCGAAAAGGGCGTGAAGGACTCCAAGGCCATGACGGACCGGTCCATCATGGTCCTCGAAAAGATCATTCTGGGCACAAAGGGAGTGGTCGTGAAAAAGACCTTCGCAGGCATGAAGAAATACAACGAACTCATGTCCAAACCCGGTGCCAACCTCAACAAACTCCTCGCCTGGTATCACGCCCGCGCCCTCGCCGCCGCGCTCGAGCAACGCACGGTGGAATGGGGCTTGGTCGACCAATTCAGCAAAACACCGCTCACCCAGCAGCAACTAAAAAAAGACGGCATCACCTTCGACCTCCGCATGCGCACAAAGGCGGAAGACGATCCGGTTGTGGCCGCCGCTTCTATCTGTGCGCGGGCGGAGTTTGTCCGGCAAATGGATAAGCTCAGCAAAGATTTTGGCGAACCCTTGAAAAAGGGAGCCGGAGCGGGCGTAAAAGCGCAGGCGCTGGAGCTTGTTCAAAAACTGGGTCCCCACCGGCTCGTCGACTTCGCCAAGGTGCACTTCAAAACGGCTTACGAAGTGCTCGGCCTCCCCGTTCCCCAGAAGCCGCAATGGCGTCGCTAAAGCGCCCCGCGTCCGCCGGTCTGGCCCACGATCTCGGGCAGGCGACGGATACCGATTGGCTCGTCGGCGTGGACGAAGCTGGACGCGGAGCCCTCGCCGGGCCCGTCGTCGCGGCGGCCCTGGCCATTCGCTCGGCGCATTTGACACACCCCGGGGTAGTTGCGCTGGCTTCCCTCGTGGCCGATTCCAAAACCCTCCACCGGGACGAACGGGAGGCCGTTTTTGCCCGCTGGGAGAAGCTCCGCGAGATCCTCCCCGGCCGCGCCGCCGACGCCGGCGTGGCGGAAATCGAGCACCACAATATCCTCGGGGCGACTCGGCTCGCCATGGCCCGCGCCATCTCCGGCCTGAGCGATCTGGGCGTGCCGCCAATGCCGCAAACTGACGCTGGCGAGCTCTTCACCCCCCCACCGGCCCCCGGCGAACGTACCAGGATACTTGTGGATGGCCGGCCCCTGCGCCCCTTTGCCTACTCACACACCGCCTTGGTCGGGGGCGACGGGCTTTCCTTTGTCATCGGTCTGGCCTCCATCATCGCCAAGGTCACGCGCGACCGAAGGATGGCGGATCTGCACACCCGGTTTCCAGACTACGGCTTCGCCAGCCACATGGGATACGGCACACCCACCCACCGCCGTGCCCTCCTCGCCCACGGCCCTTGTACCTGCCACCGCTCCCTTTTTTTGCGCAAAATCCTCCCCGGCCCAACAAGATAGCGGAGCGGCTTCAACACCCCGCCCGAAACGACGGGCACCATACACTCCCCCGGCATTACCCAAGTGTCCCCGCCTCGCAAGGATTTAAACCTGGTATTTATACACCTTTACCTAAAAAGAAACGACATGATAACTCAGCACCCCATACGATCTTAACCGGGAAAAATCAGGACCAGAAAAACAAACCAACAATCCGCAAGTTATTTTACCACGAATATATTAACCTGCTTTTCGGCCGCGCGACGCCGCATGTGCGGCAGGCAATTTCCGGTAGGCTTCTCATACCTCGCGTCGCCTACGCCTAAACCACCCCCGCGACCTCCCGGTCTTTTGGATTGCCGGAAAGAAAGAAAGGTCGTCTCCTCCCGAACGAAACTCTCATCATCCCCACTATGTCAAAGACCTTGAATTTTGGTTTCATCGGAGCAGGCCAGATCTCCACTTGGAGCGCCCAATGCGTGAACAAACACCCGCAGGCAAACGTGCTTGCGGCCCACGACTTGAATCCCGTTCGCCTGCAGGAACTATGCGAAAGCAGCGGGATTCCCCGAGCCTGCAAAACTGCCGAAGAGCTGTTGGCCGATCCGGAAATCGATGCTGTTTACATCGCCGTGCCCAACAAGTTCCACGCGCCCCTCTCCATTCAGGCGCTTCAGGCGGGCAAGCATGTTATTCTCGACAAACCGTTTGCGCTCAGCCTCGCCGAGGCTGAGACCGTGGCGGCTGTTGCGCGATCCGCCGGTAAGGTCTTCACGCTCGGAATGAACCAGCGCTTCACGAAGGATGCCCAGAAAATCAAGGCCCTTGTGGCGACGGATCAACTCGGCGAGATCTACCACGCAAAAGCCTATTGGCTGCGCCGTGAAGGCATTCCCCGCCTCGGCACGTGGTTCGGAAACAAGGAGTTGGCGGGAGCCGGCTGTCTCTACGATATCGGCGTTCACATGCTCGACCTCTGCCTCCACCTGCTCGACAACTTCGACCCTGTCTCGGTCTCCGGTGCCACCTATACCCGCTTCGGCAATCGCGGACGCGGCGAAGGCGACTGGGGGAAGTCTGACCGCACCGATATCGTCTTTGATGTCGACGATTTTGCCACTGCCTTCATTCGCATGCGCAACGGAACCACCGTGAGCCTCGATGCCGCCTGGGCCTGCCACACCGAACTTAAGGATCGCCACGGCGTCACGCTTTTCGGCTCCGAAGCCGGGGCCTGCACCCACCCTGCCAAACTCTTCCGACGCAACCTCGTCAAAGAGGAATACGAGGTCATCGAAGAGGTCGAGGCCGACATCCTTTATCCGCACCTCGACCGCTTCCACAATTTCATCAACCACCTTCTCAGCGATGAGCCCCTGTGCGTGACCATCGACCAAGCGCTCGCCGTCCAGCGCATCCTCGATGCAATCGCCGAATCCAGCCGCACGGGTCGCGAAGTGGTCTTTGCCTGATCCATAGGAACGGCCAACCTTTCACCCGACAGCCATCCATGTCCAAAGCCAACCGCACCGCCATCACCCCGACCCGGGCCGAAGATTACCCCGAGTGGTATCAGCAGGTTATCCGCGCCGCCGACCTCGCCGAAAACTCGCCTGTGCGCGGGTGTATGGTGATCAAGCCATGGGGCTACACCATCTGGGAAAATATGCAGCGCGCGCTCGACCGGAAGTTCAAGGACACCGGGCACATGAACGCGTATTTTCCCCTCTTCATTCCCATCAGCTACCTTGAAAAGGAAGCGCAGCACGTGGAGGGCTTTGCCAAGGAGTGCGCCGTTGTCACGCACTCGCGCCTGGAAGCCGGGCCGGATGGAAAGCTGATCCCCGCCTCGCCCCTCGAAGAGCCCCTCATTGTGCGCCCGACCTCGGAAACGATCATCGGGGAAATGTATGCCAAGTGGGTGCAGAGCTACCGCGACCTGCCCATCCTCATCAACCAGTGGGCCAATGTCGTGCGCTGGGAGTTGCGCACCCGCCTCTTCCTCCGCACCGCCGAGTTTCTCTGGCAGGAGGGCCACACCGCCCACGCCACCCGCGAGGAAGCGGAGGAAGAAACGCGCAAGATGCTCGGCGTGTATGCCGACTTCGCGGAAAACTTCATGGCCATGCCCGTTTTTCAGGGTGAGAAGACCGAGGGGGAGCGCTTCCCCGGAGCCGTCTCGACCCTCTGCATCGAAGCCATGATGCAGGACCGCAAAGCCCTCCAGGCGGGCACCTCCCACTTCCTCGGGCAAAACTTTGCCAAAGCCTCCGGCATCCGTTTCCTCAACCAGACGGGCGAACAGGAACACGCTTGGACAACCTCCTGGGGCGTCTCCACGCGCCTCGTCGGCGGCCTCATCATGACCCACAGCGACGACGACGGCCTCATTGTGCCGCCCCGCCTCGCTCCCATTCACGTAGTCATTCTCCCCGTCATCCCCAAGGAAGACGCGCGCGCTCAGGTTCTCGAATACTGCGCTGCCCTCGCCCGGGAAATCCGCGCCCTCCGCTGGCACGAACAGCCCATTGAGGTGCACATTGACCAGCGCGATCTGCGCGGTGGGGAAAAGATGTGGCAGTGGGTAAAAAAAGGCGTGCCCGTGCGCATCGAAGCGGGTCCCCGCGATATCGAGAAAGGTGCCGTCTTCATGGCCCGCCGCGACACCGGCGAAAAACAGGGCATGGACCGCGCGACCTTCCTCGCGGGTCTTCCCCAGCTCCTCGGCGACATTCAGCAAAACCTCCTCGATCGCGCCCGCGCCTTTAACAAAGAGCACACCCGCAAGATCGATTCCCTCGAAGATTTCCGCGCCTTCTTCACCCCCGCCAACCCGGACAAAGCGGAAATCCACGGCGGCTTCGCCCTCACCCACTGGGCCGGTGATGCCGCTCTCGAAGACTCGATTCAGAAGGAACTCAAGGTGACCATCCGCTGCATCCCCTTCGATTCTACTGAGGACGAACCCGGCACCTGTCCCTTCACCGGCCAACCCAGCAAAAAGCGCGTGGTCTTTGCCAAGTCGTATTGATCTATCTTTTCAACTTGGTCAAAACCTCTTGGCCAATCACCTTCCTGCAACCTGAGCCCCCATTATCATGTCGAAAACCACTGTTGCCGCGATTGATCTCGGCGCGACCAGCGGACGTGTCATCGTTGGCGCCTTCGGACCCGCCGGTCTCGAACTCACCGAAATCCACCGTTTCCCGAATGGTTTCCAGGAATTGCGCGGAAACGCCTATTGGGAAACCGGGGCGCTCTTCCGCGAAGTCCGGACCGGCCTGCAAAAGGCCAAGAACCTCTTCCCGGACCTGAGCTCGGCAGGGGTCGACACCTGGGGCTGCGATCACGCCCTTCTCAGCCGCGAAGGCCGCCTCGCTTTCCCCATCCATGCTTACCGCGACCGGCGTACCGAAGAGATTCGCGATGACATCATTGCAAAAAAAGAAGACCGCCGCCTCTTCGCCGCCACCGGCTTGCCCACGATCAATTACAACACAGGCCTGCAATTGGCCGAATCGCTCCAGACCTTCCCGTCCCTGCGCAAGAGCGTCGACCGCGTGCTCATGCTCAGCGATTACTTCAACTTCCTCCTCACGGGTGAAGCCGTGAATGAGATTTCCCAGGCCAGTACATCGCAATTACTCGACGTCAACGGGAGCGATTACTCGCCGACCGCCCTCGATTTTTTTGGCATCCCCGGCGGATGGTTCGCGCGTCCGCACAAGGCCGGTGAAATACTTGGAGCTATCAAGGACATCAAGGGTCTGGAAAAAGTGCAAGGCATCCTTGTTCCCGGACACGATACCTCCTGCGCCTTCGAAGCCATCCCACTCGAGGGCAACAGCCTCATTATCTCTTCCGGTACGTGGAATCTTGTCGGCACGCACGCCACCGAACCCTTCCTCAGCGAAGAGGCTTTCCGCCTCGGCGTTTCCAATGAACGCACCGGCCAGGGCGGTTACCGCCCGTGCAAAATTCTCCTCGGCCTGTGGCTCCTGGAGCAGGTTATGCCGACATTTGAAAAACGCCCCACCAGTGAAGCCGAATGGAGCTCCCTCATCTCCGCCGCCGAAGAATGCCCCTTTCCGGACACCCTCATTGACATTACCGACGAAGCTCTGTTCAACCCGGTCGATCTGCGCGCCACCGTCGACGACCAGATCCGGAGCAACGGCGGTACACCGCCGGACACCCTCGCTGGATACATGCGCTGCATCTGCGCCAGTCTGGCTGAGGCGATTGCTTCCACCGCCCGCAGTTTCTCTGCCATGAGCGGCAAACCCTTCGACCGGATCATCATGGTGGGCGGGGGATCCAAGAATCGCCTCCTCTGCCAATCCGTCGCCAATGCATCCGGCGTCTCCGTGACCAGCCTCAACCTCGAAGCCACCAGCGTGGGCAACATGGCTTATCAACTGCTCGCTCTCGGTGCCATTCCCTCCCTCGCGGATTTCCACCAAACCCTCCGCCCCAGCTTGAACCCGCACGCTTACAAGCCCCGCTAAAGAAGCCCTAAGGCTCAGCCCAAGGGCTCCCTCAGGTCCCTGAGCGCGCAAAGCCCGCCAAAATCTCCGCCCTTCATCGGACGCGCGCCGGACTCCCGGCTTCCAAACGCGGCCCGCACCCCCGCAAACCAATCCTCCACAAACGCGCGGCTCCCGATCACCGCACCCTCCGTCAGATAACGGATCCGGCAACGCAGCAATTGTCCCCGCGACAACCCACCACCCGCCGCATTCACCTTCCAAAAGGCTTCTCGGCCAAGCACCCGCCCCTTCTCCGAAGCACTCCCGTCCGTCGCCTGCTCAAACATCAGCAAC
>JAFIGE010000127.1 GCA_020831585.1 Opitutales bacterium
CGAGGTTGTCGCGCCAACCGTTGAAGGCGTGGCCCGCCTTGGTGAGGTCGCCGGGTCCGGGCACGGTGAATGGTTCACCCAAGACGACCGTTTCCGGCGATGGCACGGGGCCGCTGCCCCCGTTGGCCGAGAAGGAAACGGTGTGCGTCACAACAAAATCCGTGCGCACCGGGAGCGCATTGGAATCGCCGCTGGCACCGGCCATATTCACTGCACGCACGGTGAAGGTGTAGCTGGTGTCGGGGATCAGATCACCGATGGTGGCGCTCGTCTCGCCTGGCCCGGTGGTGGCGACAACGGTGCCATCGGCGAGCCTTACCTCAAAGCCAGCCTCTCCGCCGCTGTTGTCGGTCCAGCTCAGGCCGACCGAAGTGGGGGCCACAAACGTGGACACGAGGCCACTCGGCGCGGGAGGTGGCAGAATAACCGAGAGGGTCGCCGGATCGCTGTCGACGTGACCGAAGCTGTTGGACACGCGCACGAAGTAGGTGCCCTCATCGGCCGGGGATACGTTGATGAGCGTGAGCGTCGCGGCGGTTTCGCCGGGGAGCGGATCGCCTTCGAAATACCACTGGTAGGCGGGTTCGGGGCTGCCAAGGGCGGCCACTTCGAAGGTTACCGTGTCGCCTTGGACCGCGACCTGCGATTCCGGTTGGGTGAGGATGACCGGTTCGCCCTCGCTGGAGGCGGCGAGCAGGCTGGCGATCTCGACCGGCAACAGCGCGCGGTCGTAGATGCGGAAATCATCATAGAGGGCGCGCGGAGAGCGGGAACTGGAGGTGCCGAATTGCAGGCCGGCGGCGTTGTTGAGGGTGGTGGCGTTGATCGTGAGGTCATTGCCCACCTGATCCAGTTGCGTCCAGACGCCGGAGTCCGCATCGAACTCGCGGCCCACATAGACGCGCGCGGTGTTGGTGAAAGCATTGTAGGTGAGGCTGAGCAAAATCCAGCCGTTGCTGTCGCCGGTGGTGGCGTTGCTCAGGTTGGCGTTGGCCGACAGCGGGACATCGGTGGTGCTGTTGACGCGCACGATGAGCGGAAGGGCCGAGGCGTTGGTCGAGGCTCCATGGAACAGGCCGAAGTTGTTCCCACCCGCCTTAAAGAAGGCGCGGTCGGTATTGCTGCCGGCGCTGTTGGGGTTGAGGTCGCGCAGGAGCATCGTCACCGTGAAGGCACCGGTTCCCTCGGAGCCCGAGATGCTGCTGTTCCATTTACTGGAGGCAAAGGTCATGTGGCGGCGCTGCGCTGCGGCGAAATCCGCATAGTCCAGCCCCTGGGGTGATGGAATCGCCGCCGCATACAAATCAGCGGGATCGTCCCATACCAGCATCGCCGCGGCGGCGGCATCGCCAAATCCGGAAACATCCGCCACGGTGGTGCCGCTGCCGCCATCGAAGATGTAGTGATAAACCAACTGCGCGGCCCCGATCTCGACGGCGGTGATCAACTGCGTCGCCTGGGCGGTGGCACCGTTGTCGTCGGTCACGGTAACGGTGGCGGTGAAGGTGCCGTCGGCCCCGTAAATATGCGATTGGGTGGGGCCGCCATCCAGGAGGGTTGTCCCATCGCCGAAGTCCCAATCGTAGCGCACGATGGTGCCATCTGGATCAAAGGAGGCGGATGCGTCGAAGTGGACGGTGAGGGGCACGGTGCCCTCGTTGGCGGATACGGAGAGGGCGGCCACCGGGTGAAGATTCTCGATCACAACAATGTCCGCCTGTGTGCTGTCGACCTTGCCGAAGGAGTTTAGGACGGAGAGAAAGATGGTGAAGGTGCCGGGATCGGCGAAAATCTTCTCCACAGTCTCGCCGGAGGCGGTGGTGCCATCGCTGAAGTTCCAGATGTAATTGACGATCTCGCCGCTGCCAGCGGTGGAAGCGGAGGCATCGAGGGAGACGGTGAGCGGATTCTTCCCCGTCGACGGGGTGAAGGTGAAGCTGGCCGTGGGCTGTGCGGTGGGCGCGGCGGCCACGCTCACGGAGAGGCTGGCTGTGGAGACCGAGCCGGCGCTGTCGGTGATCGTGACGGTGGCGTTGTAGGTGCCGGTGGCCGTGTAGGTGTGGCCGGGGGTGGCCCCGCCATCGGCGAGGACGGTGCCATCGCCAAAGTTCCAATCGTAGCGGACGATGCTGGCTCCGGTGGCGGCGGTGGAGGCACTGGCATCGAAGACCACGGACAGCGGGACGATCCCGGAGGTGGGCGTGGCGCTGACGCGGGCGCGGGTGACGGGATCGCCCGCCACGGTGATTTCCTGCGTGAGCGCGGCGCTGAGGCCCAGCTCGTTGGTAAGGATGAGGGTGACGTTGTGGGCACCGGGCGCGGCGAAGACGGTGGGCGCGGTCAGCACCGGGGGGTTGGCGGCCGTGCCGGTGAACTGCTGGAAGCCGCCGCCCTCAAACTCCCAGCGCACGCCCGTGATGGCGAGCGCATCGGTGGAGGCGCTGGCGTCGAAGGTCACGGTCTGCCCGGCATCCGGAGTGGTTGGAGTCCAGGTGAAGCTAGGTACCGGTGGGGTGCTGGCGGGCGGCGTGATCGTGGCTTCGGCGACGATATGGTCGATTTGCAGGCGCTGGAAAGCGGTGGAGATGGTGTCGCTGTCGATGACCAACCCGAGAGCGGTCACATCGTTGAAGGTCATGGGGGCGAAGGTCGCGCTGGCGGCGTCGAAGTTGAGGTCGGCGGCCGGGTCGTAGAGGGCCCACATGCCATCGTTGGCTCCGCTGAAGGTGTAGCGGTGATTGGTGCTGCCCGCGCTGAAGGTGGCTTGGGAGACGTAGTATTGGCCGCCCTCGCGCACGAGCCAGCGCAGCGGCCAGTTGGTGGCGTTTGCGGCCACGCGGATTTGCACGTAATCGCCCGCGCCAAAAGCGACGGTCCCGAACTCGCCCTCATTGAGGAAGTCGGTCTTGTCGATAAAGAGGGCCCCGTGGATGTTGGCGGGGCGGGATTGGAATTCCACCCAGAAGCGTTCGCGCCACTCCCAGCGGTTGATGATGGGATTGCTGCCATCAAAGAATTGCACGATCATGCCGCCGTAGAGGTTGGTGCTGCCGATGCGGTTTTCCACTGGATCGGTCTCGCTGAAGACCGCGCCGGCGCGGGTGTCGTTGAAGACGCCATTGCCATTCAGATCGAGCCCCCCCTGCGTGAAGGTGCGCCCACGCAGATTGGTCACGCCTTTGACACCGGCATAGGCGGCGACGACGCGGTCGGGATCGACCCCGAGTGCGGGATCGGGACCGACCCAGAGGCGGGTGCTGGTCTCGGCGGATTGGATTTGGTCGTCAAATACGCGCAGCAGGGGCTTGTAGTTGCCGGGCGCGGTGTAGCTGAAGGAGACCACCGGCCCTGCCACCCGCGTATTCGAATTGTTCCGTTGCTCCCAGGCGAAGAACGACACCGTGCCGTCCGGATCGGTGGAGTTGCTGCCATCGAGCAGGACAAACTGGTTTGGATGAAGGTAGGTGTGCGATTGCTGAATGACCGCCGTCGGGGGGCGGCTGGCCACATGGTTGACCTCAAACTGCATCGTGAGGTTGCGCAGCTCGCCCCAGATGCCGGCGTTGTTGCTGCCGGTGCTGCTGATGAGGTTGTTGATCACGCCAAAGCCGGTGATGTCGGTGAAGGTGCGCGAGATGAAGACGGCTTCATCGGCATCAAAATACAGACGGGTGGCGGGGTCGTAAACCGCCCAGCGGCCATGGTCGAAGTCGTTGCCAAAGGAGAGCCCGCCGGAGTTGGCGCGGTTGCGGTCCTCGATAGCCATGGCCTCGGAGACGTAAAACGTATCGCCATCGCGCACGACCCAGCGGGCATTCAACCAGGCGCGATCCGTCACATAGCTGACGCGTTGACGGGTGGCGGAGGAGAACGACAACCGGTCATCCGCGTTCACGCCGGGGAAGTCTTTTTTGTCGAAGTAAATGAGGGAGGTGGAGCGGTAAACATTGGTCGGGTTGATGCCGAGCATGTCGCGCAGCCACTCGCCGGTTTCGGCGTGGAAGTTGCCGTTCGGGCCGGTGCGGGACATATTCCAGAAATTGCCCGGAGCCACGTTCAGGCGGATGGCTTCCATGCCGCCGTAATAAGGCATGCCGGTGTAGGTGGGGGCGGACGGGCTCAGGGGAACCGTGTCGCTGAAGGGCCAGCCGCTCACGGCGTCGTTGGCCGTGCCGCCGCCATCGGCATCAATGGCGCTGCTGACCGGATCGGTGCCGCGGTATTTGTGGCGGCCGGCGAGGGTGCGGTTGTTGAGCCCCCACCCCGCTTGGTACTGATCGGCCCCGAGTTCCTCACCGCCGAAGACGGCAAAAAATCCATCTTGCATACCATAGCCCGGGAAGGGTTGGAGGGCGTTCTTGAGCCAGAGCGGTTCCACCAAATCTTCGCGGCCCCCGTAGACGATGATGGGGGTGTTCACCGCCGGATCACCCAGCACGCGCGCGGCCACCGCATGGCCCCAGCCGTTGGGGGTGAGGCGGGTGGCGTATTCGCGGCGGCTGAAATCCGGGCTCATCACGAGGAGATAGGCACCCCCCATGTAGGAACCATCCGGATACGGATTGAAACCGGTCACCCCGCTGTAGTTGTCGGCCAGGGGAATGGGCATTTCCCCGGCAGCCGCGCCGGTGACAAAGACGCGCCCGCTCTCATCGGCGGTGATGTCGGCCCCCTTGGCGCGCACGGTGTTGGAGATAGTCTGGCCAATGTTGTTGACGAAGTTGGGCGCGAACTCCTGCCGCAGGAGGGCTTCCCCGGTCACCGGCTCGTAGCGCAAAAACGTGATGGCGTGCGACGAGGCGATGTTGAGGAACTGGTGGTAGAGACCCGCATCGGGGCTGGGCACGGCCTGCGTGATGTCGAAGGGGTTCCAGCGCACTTCCGTGTTGCCCCCGGCGCTTTCCCAGAGGGCATAGAGCTTGCCGTCGCGACCGATGGCCACGCGCTGACCGCGCGTGTCGGCCATGTTGTTGCCCCCCGTGATGTAGGGCAGACCAATGAGGTTGGTGGAGGTGAAATTATCGCACCAACCGGGCCGGCGGAAAGCTTCGTCGAGAAAGTCCGGATGGCCCGGAATCCCCTGCATATACCAGGCGTGGGCCTCCGGATAGATGATGTTCTTGGCCGCGCCGACGTAGGAGTTGCCTGCGTCATACTCCAGCCACAGCCAATCATTCCAGACCTCGCCGTCGGTGCGGGCGGCATCGATATCGGCCAGGGTGTAGAGTTCCGAGACATTCACCGGGCCATTGAAAAAGCGCGGGTTGATGTGCTCCTGGCGGCGGAGCTTCAGGTCGGCGGGTGCCTCCGGGAGCCAGACGTCATCGGGTCGGGCCGGGCGGTCGTAGATTCGGTAAGCGACTTCCTCCGGATTGGTGCCGTCGTAGTCATAAGTCACCCCATACATCAGCCCGATATGCACGGTGACGTTGAGCCCCTGGGTCGCCCGCACGAAGGGATCGCCACAACCACCGCCAATCGCGCCAACGTAGGCCCATGCCTGCCGCCAGCCAATGTAGACAATGCGCGCATCGTCGCGGTTGCCGTCTCCATCCCAAATGGCCACGTCCACATTGTTACGCCCGCCGAGGGTCTGGAACTCCGTGATGAGGTCGCCATTGGCATCGTAAGCGTGGATCCAACTGGCCCCCGCGTTGTTGTGCTCGATGCGGCGGCCGTCGACGGCGTTGTAGCCGTAATGGATCGGTGCCAGAATGGCCACGTCGCCGTTGCGCCCGGCATCGACGCGGGCGATGAACGTCCCCGCCTTGCGCTGGAAAAGAACCGTGTCGGCGGTCGGGTTGAGCTTGAGCAAACCGTCGTAACCGCCCGCCACGTAAATATTGTCCGCCGCATCGAGGGAAACGTCCCACAGCTCATCACCGGTGCGCGTGACGGAGAGGACCGTCTGCCCGTCGGAGGAGAGGCGGAGAATGGCGGCCGCACTGGCGGCGGTGGCCCCGTTCACGAGGGTCGGCGCGACCCCGCCGGGATTGGCGTTGCCGATGATCGCGGTGAGCACGATGGTGCCGTCCGACTGGATTTCCGCGCTGGTCACGGCGTCGTGGTCGCCCGTGCCGCCAAGGTAGGTGTTCACCGCGACGGTGAAGGGATTCGTCTCCGCCTCCTCCGCGAAGAGCGCGCGGGGCAGCAGCGCGAGCGTGGCCACGCAAAAAAGGAGGCTCCAGCGTGCCAGGGAAGGGCGGAGAGAAGGGTTAGGATGGCAGGAGGAAATCATGGGGATGCCTGAGGGGGTAAGGTAAACGGAAAAACTTAGCTCCCTATCCTACCCGAAAAAAGGCAGGGCTGTCTCCGTCATTTTTCCAGATTTACCCATGCATTTTGCGCAATTGACAGCACCGTTCTTTGTGAAGAGATTGTAACCATGAGGTTGAAGCGGATCCACCTTTTTCTATCCATGAGCTTTCACTGGAACCGTGAACTGCTCCCCGGCATCGCCCGTTTCGCCCGCAGCCAGGGTGACTGGCAACTTGTGCGCCTCGACTCGCCGAAAATCCCTCTGGAAGGCCCCCTTCCGGACGGCATGATCGGCATTTTTTCGAAGGCCGATGCGGAGGTCTGCGACCGCCTCCAGGCAGCCGGTGTGCCCATGGTCGGCGTCTCCGGATTCCAGCCCCTCGAAACGTTCCCTGTGGTCACGCACGACGACTTGGAAATCGGGCGCATGGCCGCCCGTTATCTCGCCCGGACGCCGGTGCGCAACTACATTGTGGTCGGGATTCCCCAGGGAATGCATTCCCATCTGCGCGAGGAAGGGTTTCGCGAAGAGTTACAGCGCCTCAAAGTGGATCGACCGGTGCATTTGGTTTCTTCCTATAAGGAAGAGTTACAACTGCTCAAGAGCCTGAAAGCACCGACGGGGGTTTTTGCCGTGAACGACCAGCGGGCGCTCCATTTCCAGAAGAAAGTGCAGGCGGCGGGCCTGAGCATGCCCACGGATTTTCTCATTCTTGGGGTAGACAACGATTCCGTCTTCTGTGAGCTGTGCCCGGTCCCTCTCAGCAGCATCTCCCTGCAGTTCGAGCAAGTCGGCTATCAGGCGGCCCTCACCCTGCAGCAGCTAATGGAAGGGGAAAAGCCCGCGCATCCCATCGTGCGCATTCCGCCGAAAGAAGTTACGGTGCGGCGCTCGACGGAGTATCTCATCGTTGAGGATGTTCTTGTTCGTCGCGCTCTCGCCCTGATGAAGGAGCAGTTGGCCACGATCAGTGGATTTGGCCAATTGGCCCAAATGCTCGGCGTCTCGCGCCGCCATCTGGAATACCGCTTCAGCGCAGCCACCGGGGATTCACCCGGCAAGACGCTCCGCCGCCTGCGCATGGAGCAGGCCCGCCACCTCCTCCTCACCCGCCCCATGCGCATCCAGGAAATCGCCGAAGCTGTCGGAATTGGCGATGTCAACCGCTTCAGCACCTACTTCCGCAAAACCTACGGCATGCCCCCCAGCATCTATCGCAACAGCCAGCGGTGAAAGCGGCGCGATGCATATGCTCTCGAAGGCCTGCGTCGGAAGGTAAGCCTGATGCACGACCGGGAAACCTTCGCCCGCATCCGATTGATCCCCCTTACCGTTCGACTTCCAAACGCAGAAACCCCCGATCGCCCGTACTGGGCTGGGTCACTTCAAAAGGGCCGGGAACCCCGGACGGTGCGCCGAAGGCCTCCCAAACCGGAGCCTCGCCCCAATCACTCAAGTCCTCACTGAACCAGACGGCATAGCGGACCTGTGGGTCGTTGATGCGGTGGAAGCGGAGCGTGAGGGTGCGGCCCTCGGGGGTGGTTTTGCTCCGCAGTTGCGGCTGGAGCTCGCCCATGGGCGTGAAGGCGTCGCCCCCGAGAGCGTAGCGCAGGAGGTTGGGCACGCCGTTGGTGAGATCGGCGGGACCACCGGCGATGGCGTTGGCGTCGACCCAGGCCGCATAGGGATCAATCACGGCGACGATCTGCACCGCCGTGAGCGTATGGTAATCGAACTCGTCATTGGCGGCGGCGGGGCCACCCTGGATAACGTAAACGATGGGGTTCGCGGGCGTCACGGTGACGCGCACGCGGGCGTAGTTGATATTTGCTTCCCATGTATCGGTTCGCGGAGTGGCGATGAAGCTGGTGCCGGTGAGGCTCGGGTGGTTCCATGCGAGGTCGCCGCTGGTGGCCGAACCAACGCCAATCCCGACGTTGGTGGTGCGCCCGGCGGCGATGAGCACGGGATTGTGCACCACGGCGTAGACATCGTATTCGCCGGGTTCGAGGCCGGTGAAATAAGCCCCCACACTGCGCCCGGCAAAGCCCCCGCTGCGCTGGTAGGCGCGCCAGCTCTGCGTAAGGGCGGTATTGAAGACGCCACTTCCGGAAGCCGTGGAGCGGTTCGCGGTGGAGCTGGTTTGGTTGAGGGTGACCCCGGCATTGGCGCCGGTGCCATTGGCCCGGCGGAAGTGGGCGGTGACCGGATAGGCCCAACTGCCAATCTGGATCGTTTGCGTGACATCGTTGTCGTTGACCGTGCGCCAATCAAGATAGTCGGCCGGCACCGCCCCGGCGGCGTGGGCGGGGCTGTTATTCCCCGCGTAAGCCATCGCCCCGAAGTTGAACATGAAGACCGGGAAGGGCGCACCCGTCTCCTCCGGCAAAACGGTCACGCTCACGCTGCCGATGACGGTCTGGTAGGTCGCCGTGTCCTCCGGCGTGAAAGTGACCGATTGCGGTCCGCTGCCCACCGGAGGCACGATGGTGGGGTCGGTGAAGGCGAAGGTGCCCGGCACGGAGGCCGCACCACCGCTCAGGTTGGAGGCGGCGAGGCTCTGGCCCCCGGTGAGGGGGGAAGCGATGGGCCAGGCCGTGATCTCCGGCGGAATGAGGACAAAATCCGTCACTGCGACAACAACGGCCGCCGTATCGGTGTCGCCGAAGTCGTCGTGCACCGTGACCGTGGCGGTGAAGTCGCCATAATCGGCGTAGGTGTGGGTGACGATCGGGCCGCCATCGGGCAGCAGAGCGCCGTCTCCGAAATCCCAGTCGTAGCGCACAAGGGTGCCGTCCTCATCGGTTGAGGCCGAGGCATCGAACTGCACGGCGAGGGGCGGCGGTCCGGAGACCGGATTGTGCAGGAGGCGGGCGACCGGCCGGCGGTTGCCGACAAAGATGGTGACGCGGTGTGTGGCGGTGGTTCCCCCGCTGCTCACAACGGTGAGAATGATTTCGTATTCGCCCTCTTCGGTGTAGGTGTGCGAGCGAATGGCTTCGCTGCCGCTCACGACCGTGCCGTCGCCGAAGTCCCAGTCGAAGCTTTCGATGGGGAGGCCGTTGCCGCTGGAAAGGGAGGCGTCCACGGCCACCGTGAGGGGCGGGAGGCCCGACGCCGGTTCAACGGCGAAAAAGGCATAGGGAATGGGAATGCTCAGATCGCCATCGGTGTAATCGATGACAAGGTGGTCGACGTGCAGCGTGCCGCTGGTCCGCGCAATGCGGACGGTGTGGATGCCGTCGGGCAGTTCCCCCGAATCCCACACGGTGGCGTGGTAGGCGCGGTTGCCGACACGTTGGAAGCCGATGTTGGCCATCGGCTCGCCATTGAGGAAGACCTGCGCCCCCTGGCTGTCGTGACCGGTGACCCAGCGGAAGCGTGTGCCGCGAAAGGTGACTTCAGCGTAAGCGCCGTCGGTATTTGTCCACCGCGCCTGATTGGCGGAGAAAAAGGCATCCCCCGCCGCCGTGGGTGCGAGCGTGCGCACGGACCAGTTGCCGCTGTAGTGGATGCGCTCGTCGTTGTGCTCGAGGAACTCGCGCCGGCCCACGACCACATCGTAGGGGCGCGACCACGTGGCGTTGCCGAGGTTGTCAATCATCTCCACGGTGAGGACATGGCGTCCGGGAATGGGATTCTCCCATGTGAAAGCAAACGGCGCCGCGCCCACCTCGGCAAGAAGTTGCCCGCCCCGGTAATAGCGTATTTTTTCGATGGATACGCCGCCGCCGGGGTGGCCCGTCGCCCGCAGCACCACCGGGCGGGTCGTGGAATAGAAATTCTGTCCGGGCGTATCCAAGACAATCAGAGGTGTCGACCCGAGGCGGTGGGCGAGCTGCGCATCGTAGAGGTTGGCGGGCGCGGGTGGGATGCCCTCATCGCCGATGAGCATGTTTTTGTTACCCGTGGGCATGGCCCAGATGTTGGGGGTGGAGGCATCAGAGCGGAAGACGGGGGCCGCTCCCTGGATACCGATCTGCGCGCCGTAGGTGTATTGCTCCGGATCATACACCCAGAGGCCCCGCTCGGCCGCCGGACGGTCGGAATCGCGCACCGTGATGTTCCAGTGCACCGCCCGCCGCCCCGTGAAAGGCCCCGCTTGCCCGGCCCCGCCGGGACGTGACTCGGCGGGGTTGTCGAGCACGATATCGGTGCGCAAATAGTCGAAGGACATCATGCGGTGGCTGTCGAAGGTGCCCTTTTCCATGTCGTGGCGCGTCCACACGTTGCCCGTGGAGATCCACTCAGTATTGATGCCGTTGCTAAGGAGACCGGTATTGGTCACGCGCACGCCGTCGTAGAGGATGTCGTGCGAATGCACCCGGTTGGTGGAAATGTATTTCGACTGGTGGGGGCTGAAGATTTCGACGTCGATGATGGAAA
Source organism: Opitutales bacterium (assembly GCA_020831585.1). Taxonomy (GTDB): domain Bacteria; phylum Verrucomicrobiota; class Verrucomicrobiia; order Opitutales; family Oceanipulchritudinaceae; genus JAFIGE01. The sequence goes on from JAFIGE010000127.1 coordinate 10,646, forward strand.
TGTTCTTCGCCGAAGAGACGTTGATGGGGGTCTCCGCATGGAGGATCTCGACATTGCGCGCCCACGAATTGTAGGCGCGGTTGAAGAAGATACCGTTCCAGCCGTCGCCGTTGTTGTAGCTATAGGTCGCGCGGGTGTTGTTCATGAGGAGGGTGAGGTCCTCCACCCCGGCCTTTTCCACATAGGGCGAGTTGGCCTGCCAGCGGTCGCCGTAAGTGGCGTTGGTCCGGCTATGCAGCCCGATGCGCTTGAAGTTGACGTCGTATTCAGGCCGGATGCTCACCCGGATCGGCTGGGCGAGCGTGACCTCGTTGCCCACGACGGATGCGATCTCCACGGGCCACGGCCAATAGGGCACGCCGGTGGAGAGCCACTGGTCGAACAGCGTCGTGCCGTCAAAGGCCGCGTGCTGCACCATCTCGCGCCAAAGCGCGTGGGTTTCGCGCGGATTGACCCAGGACATCATGACAAAGTCACCCGCCCGCAGCGCGGAGGCATCGTCCACCGTCACGGTCCAGTCCCCGCGCTCATGGGTGGAGGTCACGGAAGCGAGAACACCGGCTTCGCCGAGAGTGCTCCAGTTCTCCCATGCGCCGCCCCAATTGACTTCAGGATCTTCGTCGAATTCGACCGCGCTGCCCGGCACGCGGTTCCAGCGCAGAAAATCCGAATTGAAGGCGTTCAGGCGGAGGTAATCGCGCGGTCCGATCCAGAGCAAACCGCCCGTCCAATTCCACTCCTGCGTGCCCTGCCCGGTGGACCCGAGCCCCGTGACGAGCGGTCGCGCGAAGCGAAAAATGGTTTCACCCGGCCCCGCGCCACGGAGAACCACGCCGTCGCGGTGGAGCACAACCATGCGTTCGATGAGAAACTCTCCCGGCGGAAAATAGACCGCTCCCCCACCCTGCCGCCAGGCGGCCTCGATGGCCTCGCGGATGGCCATGTCGTTGGGCGTGACCCCGTCGCCCGCACCCCCGAAGGAGCGAATGTCGACCACCACGGGCACATCCGGAATGGAGGCCTCGCCGCGCATGTAGCCGGCAAAAGAGGCGTTCGGGATGTGCGCATGGTCTTCCGGACCGAGAAGGTATTCAGCCCAAAGGGCGGCCCCGGTGGTGTTGGTTTGCGCGAAGATGGCAGACTCAGCGGTAAACAGAAAGACAGCCCCGGCGGCGAGCAGGAAGCGGAAAAGGGCAGTAAAGGGGTTTATCATAAAGGGGCAAAGGAATCGGAGGGGAAGAGCGATGGGGAACTTGAGGCGAAAATAAAATGACCTGATGCTTCAGCATAGCGGAATCCCGGCGCGAAAACTACCCAGAATCCCGCGTTTTCTTACCCGGAATCCAGACACGATAGAAAAAAGCCTGCCGCGCGAGGGACACCGCCCCGTCGATCCGCAGACTTGAACGGGACAACCGGATTGTATTGGATCATCCAATGCAGAAAGCTCTCCTCTTTCTCGCCGCAGCGGGTTTTGTCGGCGCACTCATCTGGTGGCTTCTCCCGTCTTCACCGACGGATGCCACTGAAACGGTCACCACCCAGACCGCACCGGCAGTGAGGCTTCGCGAGGAACCTCCGCTCCCGCCGGTTCAGCCGCCGGATTCACCGGGCGACACCACCTTCTGTGGACAGATCTTCCACGGAGAAGATCGCTACCTGCTCCGCTTGCCCTGAACCTTTCCGGAAAATCCCCGGCCCGCCTCCTCACCATACCGTATGAAGCCCTTCATCTTCCTCCAATCCTTTGCCCCGCTGCCGAACTCCCCGGCCATCATGGAGGCGTTTTGCCGGAAGTGGCAGAGCTTGTCGCCCATTCCCATCCGCATGCGGCCCTCGCTCATCAGAGAATGGGTCACCTCCCCGGATTGCCGCGGGGTCGTCGTGCCCCTGGGACATCAGGATGCGATGGCAGAGCTTGCGGGCATCACCTGTCCGATCGTGAACTACTCCGCGCACCTGCCGCCCCCCGCCTCCTGCCTCAACCTTCGCTACGACAGCGGGGAAATCGGGGAAATCGCGGCAGACCACCTCTGCGAACAGGGTTACCCGCACTTTGGCTACCTGCGCCTGCGGGGCTGCGCCTTCTCCGACGACCGCATGGAAGCCTTTCGCCAGGCCCTCCAAAAGCGGGGGCACACGCTGGAGGCGGTCTTTGACTTCGTCGCTCCGGCGGACTCGCCGCTCACCTACAATGAACTCTTCGAGCGCGCGGTGGCGGAATGGCTCGCTCCTCTGCCGCGGTCGCTGGGCATTCTTTCGGCCAACGATACCCTCGCCCGCGATTACTATTGGGCGCTCAACGCCCTCGATCCCGACCTTCTCCAGCTCCAGGCCCTCATCGGTGTGGACGATGACTACCCGCACTGGGTGAAATTTTCCATGGGCCCGAAAGCCCCGCCCCTCACCTCCATCCGGCTCAACTACAAGGGCCTGGGGGAAGCCTGCGCGCAAAGCCTCCGCGAAGCTGTGGTCAACGGGGATTACGCGCCGGGCCGCGTCCGGTATGTAAACGGAGCCGAACTGATCCGGCGGGAGAGTTCGGGGGGTTTTTCCTGCGGGGATCCGCTCGTGGCGCAATTGGCCCGTTGGGCGGCAAACTCCGTGGAAAAGGGCGAAGCTCCCGGCATGCTCGCTCTACAGGAACGCTTTGCCATGCCTCGTCGCCTTCTCGCCGAGCGCTTTCGCCAATACACCGGCAAATCCCTCCGCGAGTTTATCCTCCAAATGCGGGTGCAGCGCGCCGCCCGCCTCCTCCGCAAAACGGAGTTGAGCGTTGCGGAAATCGCCCAGCAGTGCGGCTTCAACAAACACGCCGATCTCACCGAGCGCTTCGGCAAATACATGGGCTGCAGCCCTTCCGAATACCGCACCCGCTGCCTCGGCGATTGAGCCAAGCCAGGCGCGTCCCGTAATCCGGGGCCTCCTTGGAGTGCCGTCCCGTTCGGACGGGGCCGCACTCCAAAGCCTGCGGCGCAAGGCAAGGCGCGTTCAGCAGTTCCGAACCTCCTTGGAGTGCGGTGCTCGGCACCGCTTTGGAATGCGCCGGGACGCTCCACCCGTCCGCACGCATCCCTCCCCGCCGAAGGCCCCCACCCACCCCACGTATTACGCCGCTGCGAAAGCGGCGCGCAGCGCCGCACTCCAAAGCCTGCGGCGCGAGACAAGCCTTTTGGCAAAAAACGGAAGAGAAAAGCACATCAAAACGGAAGACGCCCTTTCCGCATTCAGGCATACTTCTCCCGATCCTTCTGTGTGTCTGCACAGACGACTCTCAGCAATTCATCCGAAAAACCTCTCACCTAAAAACTATGAATAGAAAAAACATCACTGCTCTCACCGCCCTCGGGGCCTTCGCCCTCGCCAGTGCCACGGCACAGGGGCAGATCCTCTACCAAGCCTCGTTTGACAACACAACAGGCAACAACGTTGCCGTCGGCACTACCAACGCAGGTGCCCCGGAGGCACAGCACTGGCAATACGGCACCGCAGGCGGAGTGGACCGCAGCGGTACGAGCATCGTATTCAGCGGCGGTGCGGGAGATGGGGCTTTCGGAAACGCGAATGGCTTTATCTATCATTCGACCAACAACGATAACAACCAATGGCGCAGTGTCGTCTACTGGGATGATCGGGTGAGTCTGGACCAGGCGCTCATTACGGAGTTGAGCATTGCCATCCGGCATCAAAACAGCGGCCACCACACCCGCTTTGTCGTGCAAATTGGCTCTGACTGGTTCACCACGGCCCAATCCTGGGGCATGATCACGGCGAACAACGCAAACTGGGAAACGAAGACATTTGATTTCTCCACGGCGAATGCCTGGGTGCCGCTCCTTTCTTCGAATGGCACCGATCCTTTTGATGGCTTGATGGGTGCGGCAAGTGACGGCTTTACCCCTCTCACGGCCGCGACCATCACGACAGGGGTCCAGAACCTGCCCGCTGGCAACATCACATCCATTGGCTTCCTCACGAGTGGCGAACCCAACGTGGGCGGCAACGCCCGTACGGACAGCCTCCAGGTCATCCCCGAGCCCTCGACCTACGCCGCCCTCATCGGCCTGCTGGCCCTGGGTCTGGTTGCCTGGCGTCGCCGTCGCTGATTTGTGGATACGTTTTTTCCGGTTCGCCGGAAGCATGGGGATTGATTGATAGGTAGACCATTCAAGGCCGCCCGCGCTCAACGCGGGCGGTTTTTTTTGTGCCTACGGCTCGAACCGGCAGCACGCCACCGTCGATCCCGCACCTCCTTGGAGTGCGGTGCTCGGCACCGCTTTGGAATCCGCCGGGAGGCAGCGGTGATCCGCCCGCGTACCTCCACGCATAAGGCCCCCCCGGCCCCCCCAGCCACCCCCCCGCCCCCCCCAACCCCCCCCCCCCGCAAACGGGCCGCGCAGCGCCGCACTCCAAAGCCTGCGGCGCAAATTCTCTTGCCGTCAACCGCTCTTATGCTTTCGGCTCTTGTCATGTCCGACACGGACGAAAACGCCCAATCGCGACAAAGTAAGCGACTCGTTCAATGGCCGCACGCGCCGACCCACCGCCTTTCGGGAAACGGCACTTTCATCGTCACGGTCGGCACATACGGGAAAGTTCCCGTGTTCAAGGGGAACGCCCGCCTTTCTGCTCTGCAAAAGGGGCTTCTCAAATACGCCGGGCTTTATGGATGGCACTTGGAGGCATGGGCGATTTTCCCAAATCACTACCATTTTGTCGGTCATTCGCCCTCAAAGGAGGGCGGTGGAGCCGCCTCGCTCAGCACGTTCATCGCCGATTTTCATAAAAAATCCGCGACGTGGGTAAATGATCTCGATGCTTCCATCGGTCGTCAGGTTTGGCACAATTTTTGGGAAACCCGCCTCACTCATGAGAAGAGCTATTTTGCCCGGCTCGCCTACGTTCACCAAAACCCGGTGAGGCATGGCTTGGTCAAGGCGGCGAGGGACTACGCATGGTGCAGCGCTGGTTGGTTCGAGCGAACGGCAACGCGGTCGATGGTCCGCACGATTTACAGCTTCAAGGCCGATCAATTGAAGATTCCTGATGATTTTTGAGCCTGCGGCGCGAGGCAGGGCGCTCCCGATGATCCGGGGCCTCCTTGGAGTGCGGTGCTCGGCACCGCTTTGGAAGGTGGCGGAGGGGATGCGCACGGACGCACGCGCCGCGCACCGCTCAAGGGCTAAGGAAGGCCTCCCGTTACCTCCCGCT
>JAFIGE010000128.1 GCA_020831585.1 Opitutales bacterium
CGGAAACCACCCAAAGCCAACCGTTTTTCCTTCTTCACTCTCGCCCTATGGGATGGCTGTGTAAACAATTAAAAAGTGCCGCGAATATTCGACAATATTGACGAGTTTCTGCTCCAACACCTTTCGACAACGCTCGCCACCTCGGATCGCGCAGATTTCTGCGTCGGCTACTTTAATCTGCGCGGATGGCGCTTGATCGACAAACCGATCGATGTGTGGTCCGGACATCCGGGCGAGCAATGCCGCCTATTAGTTGGTATGCAACGCGCTCCTGAGGATGAGCTGCGTGAGTTCAAACGGCTTTCGGAAAACAACCGCCTCGACAACGCGAGCGCTCACCGGCTCCGCCGTGCGCTCGCCGAGGGTTTCCGGCACCAGCTCACCTTCGGACTGCCTACGGAGCAGGAGGAAGCGGGGCTTCGGCGGCTTCTTAAGCAATTGAGATCAGGTAAGGTCGTTGTAAAGCTCTACCTGCGCACCACCCTGCACGCAAAGCTTTACCTCTGCCACCGGCAGGACCATAACAACCCGACCACCGGTTATGTGGGCAGCAGCAACCTTACGTTTTCGGGACTCTCCACACAGGGTGAATTGAACGTCGATGTTCTCGACCACAGTGCCACGGAAAAGCTCAAAAAGTGGTTCGAGGACCGTTGGAACGACCGCTGGTGTATCGAAATTACGAATGATCTCATTGAGGTAATTGAGGAAAGTTGGGCGCGGGAAGAGATTATTCCGCCGCGCTATATCTACCTCAAAATGGCCTATCACCTCTCGCGCGAGGCTCGGCTCGGCCTCGTCTCCTACGATGTGCCCCCGGGATTTCAAAGCATCCTGCTACCCTTCCAAAAGGCCGCAGTGCAAATAGCGGCCCGACATTTGAAAAAGCGCGGTGGTGTCATGATCGGGGATGTCGTGGGCTTGGGAAAGACGCTCATGGCCAGCGCGCTTATCCGGCTTTGGCAGGAGGACACCGGTTCCAGCACTGTCGTGCTCTGTCCCCGGAATCTCGTCCGCATGTGGGAGGCCCAAGCGGACGAGCACGGTCTTTTGGCAAAGGTCATTCCGTTCTCCCGCGCAATCCGCGAGTTGCCGGATGTTCCCGCCCGCTACAAACTCGTCGTCATCGACGAAAGCCACAATCTGCGCAACCGCGAGGGCAAGGTCTACCATGCCATTCAGGAGTTCATCCAGCAGAGCCAGGCGCGGGTCGTTCTGCTCTCCGCCACGCCGTATAACAAGACCTACCTTGACCTTTCCAACCAGTTGCGGCTCTTCGTCGCGCCCGAGGAGGACTTGGGAATTCGACCCGAAGCCCTCATTCGCGAAACGGGCGAAATCGATTTCAACCGCATTCACCAAGGCTCGCCGCGGTCCCTTGAGGCTTTCGAGAAGAGCATCCACGCCGACGACTGGCGGGAGCTGATGCGCCTCTTCCTCGTGCGCCGCACGCGTTCCTTCATCATTGCCAATTATGCCGAAGAGGATGCAGAGAACGGGCGCAAATTCCTCGCTTTTTCCGATGGTCGGCGCAATTACTTCCCTGCCCGCGTTCCGCAGACCCTTGCATTTCCTATCAACGAATCCGATCCAGAGGACATCTATGCGCGGCTTTACTCCGACGCCGTCGTCCAAGAGATCAACCGCCTGGATCTTCCGCGCTACGGACTGAAGAAATACCTCGTTCCGAGCCCAAAAGTCCCGCCCGGTGCCGTCGAGCAAAAGATCATCGACGACCTTTCACGGGCGGGCAAACGGCTCATGGGCTTCTGCCGAACGGGGCTCTTCAAGCGCTTGGAGAGCAGTGCATTTGCCTTCTTTCAGTCCATCCAGCGCCACATCCTGCGAAATTTCGTTTTCCTCCATGCGGTGGATAACGACCTCGAACTGCCCATCGGCGGACAGGGGGCCGAGTTTCTCGACGGGCGCCTCTTCGACGGCGACCCAGATGCAGGCGGACAAACCGAATTGCTGGACATTGATGAGAACGGCGAGGCGGAAACCGTCTCCGGATTTGTTTTTGAGGAAGCGGCCTTCCGGGATCTGGCCTACCGTGTTTACGAGGGCTATCGGATGAAGGGGTTCTCGCGCCGCTTCCGATGGATACGCGCCTCCCTCTTCAAAAAAACATTGGGCACTCACCTTTTGGAGGACGCGCGAACCCTCATGGGCATTCTTGCCCACGCCAAGTCATGGTCGCCGGACAAGGACCGCAAGCTGGGAGTGCTGCACGACCTAATCAGCAACCGTCATTCCGCCGAGAAAGTTCTCCTCTTCAGCCAGTATGCGGACACCGTTCACTACCTCCGCCAAAATCTCGCCGCGCGCGGTGTCTCTCAGTTGGAGGGTGTCACCGGTGGTTTTGCCGATCCAACGCTGGCCGCATGGCGCTTCAGCCCGGTCAGCAACGAAAAAACCAAACAGATCGCTTCCGGCGATGAATTGCGCGTCCTTCTCGCCACCGATGTGCTCTCGGAGGGTCAGAACCTGCAGGACTGCGCCATCGTCGTGAACTACGATCTGCCGTGGGCAATCATCCGCCTCATTCAACGGGCCGGTCGCGTCGACCGCATCGGGCAGCGCGCCGACCAGATCCTGTGCTACTCCTTTCTCCCCGCCGACGGCGTCGAACGCCTCATTCGCCTCCGCGAACGCGTGCGCAACCGGCTGCGGGAAAATGAGGAGGTTGTTGGAAGCGACGAGAGCTTCTTCGAAAACGAAGACCCCAACCATATCCTCAACGACCTCTACCACGAGAAATCGGGCGTGCTTGATGATCCCGACGACAGCGAGGTCGACCTCTCTTCGTACGCCTACGAGATCTGGCACCAAGCCATCAAAGCCCGTCCGGAACTGGAAAAGGTGATCCCGGCGCTGCCCGACGTTGTTTACTCCACCAAACCACACGCCCCGGCGGTGCACGCCCCCGAGGGCGTCCTCGTCTACATGCAGACCGCAGCGGGCAACGATGCGCTCGGATATTTCGCGCGCGACGGGCGTGCCGTGACCGAATCGCAGTTGGCCGTTCTCCGTGCGGCCGAGACAGCCGAGGGCGTTCCCGGAGTCGAAAAGCACCCCGATCACCACGCCCTTGTCGCGCGAGGCGTGGAGCGCATGGCTAAAGAGGCCAAACAGGTCGGCGGCTCCCTTGGCAAACCCTCCGGCGCACGCTTCCGCGTCTACGAGCGCCTCAAAACCTATACGCTTGATTCGCCCCTTTTTGAAACCGCCGAACTCAAGAAGACGCTCGACCTCATTTACCGCTACCCCCTCCGGCAAGTCGCCACCGATCTCCTCAACAAACAGCTCCGCGCTGGCATCTCCGACGAAGATCTCGCCTCTCTCGTCGTCCGTCTCAAAGAAGACGGGCGCCTCTGCCATTTGGAAGAGGAAATCAGCGAGGGTGAACCCCGCGTCATCTGCTCCCTTGGGCTCCGAAATTCATGAAATCCGCATGTACCTGATTTACATAGATGAATCCGGAAACTCGGGAACAAACCTTCAGAACCCCCAACAGCCGGTCTTCGCACTGGGGGCCCTTATCATCCCCGAGAGCCGTTGGCAGCGTCTGGAAAGCGATTTAGAAAAAGCTGTTGAGAAGAATTTCCCAGGTCCTCGGCCCGACAACTTCGAAGTCCACGCCAAGGAGTTGATCAGCGGCGACAATTACTTCAAATCATTTACAATTCCCCAGCGGCTCGCCCTCCGGGACGATTGGCTCGACATTGCCGCTGCCCACGAACTGAAGTTCGTATGCCGGGCCATCACCAAAAAGCGGCTCCAGCGGTGGATTCACCACTCCATGGGCGCTGGCGTGGCTCTCAACCCGCACGTCGTGGCCTTCCCTCTGGTCGCCCGGGTCCTTGACAACTACCTGCGGGACCAAGGGCCCCACACACTCGGCATTTTCATCTCCGACGAGAACAAGGAGATCGTGCGGGATGTGGAAAAGGCCATCAGGGCACTTCGGGTAATCGAAGGCGATCTTCGCCTCGGACAAATCGTGGAGAAAGGATTCTTTATTGATTCCGCAAAAAGCCTGCCTCTTCAGCTCTGCGACCTTTGCACCTATATCGCGCGAAAGCGCGAGGAAATGAAGATTGGTCGACCCGAACGGAGTATCGACCGCGGTGCCTATGAGAAACTCGAACCCCTTCTCCACCGGGGCAACGAATCCCTTCTCGATGTGATTTCGTGGCTGAAAGAAGGGCAAAAAAAGGGACGGCCAGGGGAATCTTCCACGGGATCGGCGAACGGGCCGGCCCACTCTGGTCGTCACAAATAAGTTCGCACACCCAGACCCGTTTTTCAAGTCGAATCCGACACTATGCACGTAGACACCAAAGCCATCCGCAGCCACCTTCACGCCTTCCGCTTCGCCGAGCTTTTCACCCAGGAATTGGGCTGGGACTGGTATGAGGCCGAATGGCCCGTCGTTGAGGCCGGTGATCGCGCCTTCACCCTCCGGGGCGTGGCCGAAAAGCGCGGCATGGTCGTCGTCGAGTGCGCCCCGGAAGACGGCGGCCCCGTGCCGCCCTACGCCCTGCGCAAGAAGATCGAGACCCAAGTGACCAAGCGCGCCTTCGAGCACCTCGTTATTTTTACCGACGGCGACCGCTCGCAACAGGTCTGGCAGTTCGCCCGCCGCGAGCATGGACAATCTGTGAAGGTGCGCGAACTCGTGTGGCACGGCGGCCAGAGCGGCGACGATCTCGTGCAGCGCCTCCGCGCCCTTGCCATCAGCCTTGACGATGAGGACACCCTCACCCTTCCCGACGTAGTCCGCCTCGCCCAATCCCAGCTCGACGTCGAGCGCGTGACGAAACGCTTTTACCAGCTCTTCGATAAACAGAAAAACGCCTTCACCAAAGCCATCGCCGGCATCAGCGCCGGAGGCGATCGCGAGTGGTATGCCTCCGTCATGCTCAACCGGCTCATGTTCATCTACTTCGTCCAGAAAAAGGGCTTTCTCGACAACAATCCCGACTACCTCCGCACCAAGCTCGCCGAGTGCCAACTGCGCCTCGGGCAGGATCAGTTTCACAACTTCTACCGCAGCTTCCTCCTTGTGCTCTTCCACGACGGCCTCAACAAGCGCCCCGAAGAACACACCGACGCCTTCAAAGCCCTCGCCGGCACCGTGCCCTACCTCAACGGCGGCATTTTCGACATTCACAAGATCGAGACCGAATACGGCGACGCCATCGACATTCCCGACGAGGCCTTCGAAAAAATCTTTGATTTCTTCGACGGCTACCGTTGGCACCTCGACGACCGCCCTATCGTCGAGGGCAACGAGATCAACCCCGACGTCCTCGGCTACATCTTTGAAAAATACATCAACCAGAAACAGATGGGGGCCTTCTACACCAAGGAGGACATAACCGGCTACATCTCCAAAAACACCCTCATCCCCCACCTCTTTGACACGGTTCAAAGGAGCGCGGGCTCTCCTCTCTCCTACGCCTTCGACCTTCTCCGCGAGGATCCCGACCGCTACATCTACGATGCCATCAAGCACGGCTGGGCCGTCGATATTCACCGGCGCGATGCCAACGGTCAGCCGGTCTGCCTGGACGCCCCACACGCGCTCCCCGCCGATATCGCCGCCGGGCTCGATAAGCTCGACCAACCCGACCTTATCGACCGCCGCAAGTGCTGGAACCGCCCCGCGCCCACCGAAGTCGCCCTTCCCACCGAGATCTGGCGCGAGACCGTGCACCGCCGCCAGCGCTACTTCGAGCTGCGTGAAAAGCTCGCACGCGGCGACCTCGCCACCGTCAACGACCTCATCACCCTCAACCTCAATATCACCGCCTTCGCCAAAGACGCCCTCGACCGCTGCCCCGACAAGCACACCCTCGCCGCTTTCTGGAAAGGACTCACGGGGATGACCGTGCTCGACCCCACCTGCGGCTCCGGTGCCTTCCTCTTCGCCGCCCTCGAAATTCTCGAACCCCTCTACGACGCCGCCCTCAACCGCATGGAGGGCCTCCTCCACGACGCTGCGGCGGCAGGTGCCCGCATCCATCCCGATAGCCACGAAAAACGCTTTGCCGCCCTTCTCGACGAAGTCGCGCGCCATCCCAATCGCACCTACTACGTTCTCAAAAGCATCATCGTCAAAAACCTCTACGGCGTCGACATCATGGAAGAGGCCGTCGAGATCTGCAAACTCCGCCTCTTCCTCAAGCTCGCCGCGCAGGCCGAACCCCGGCCCGAGCGACCCAACTTCGGCATCGAGCCCCTGCCCGACATCGACTTCAACATCAAAGCGGGCAACACCCTCGTCGGCTTTGCCACCGAGTCCGAAGTGCGTCGCGTCCTCACCCAGGAAGGCGACCAAATGAAGATGCTTATGGACGACGAACTCTTCGGCTATGAGCGCGTCGAAATGAAGCTCCTCGCCCTCGACTCCCTCTACCAAACCTTCTGCGCCGCTCAGCTCGAAGGCGACGACACCGGACGCTCCAAGGTCAAAGCAAAGATCCGTGACGAACTTCACGAAGTCACCGCCGTTCTCGACGACGCCCTCGCCCGCGAATACGGCGTCAAACCCGAAAGCCCAAAATTCGCCGCATGGAAAACCTCCCACCAGCCCTTTCATTGGTTCTGCGAGTTCTTCGGCATCATGAAAAACGGAGGGTTTGATGTCGTGATCGGTAATCCGCCGTATGTGGAGTTCAGAAATGTCCGGAATGACTATAAGCTTCAGAAAAACCATTATGCGTCTGAGTCAGCTGACAACCTATATGCCTTTTGCATGGAACGCTCAACGGTGATTTCGCGAAGTTCGTCCCGATTCGGCATGATCGTTCCTTCAGGTCTTCTTGGTCTCGACGAAGTAAACTGCTTGAGAGAAATTCTTTTGAGAAAATTTTCGAATAACTGGTTTAGCACATTTGGAATTCGTCCATCAAAACTTTTTGATGGCGTTGACCAGAGGCTCTGTATTCAAATTTCAGCTTCCTCTGATTTAACTCCTCCTTTAACATTAAGAACGACAGACTTTCTTCACTGGAATGCCGAAGAACGCCCAATTCTTTTCGAAAATGCGATTCATTATCAGGAAAGTTTTATCCATCAACGCCTTTCACGAATCCCGCAATTAGGATCTCGATTCGCCTATGACGTGATAGATCGCATAGAGAAATCAAATAACTGCACTGCGGAACATTGCTTTGTGAAGCTAGGCGGTCACCTTATACATTACCATCGTAGTCCTAGATATTGGATTCGAGGAATGAACTTCGAGCAATACTTCAAAAGCGCAACACGTTCGAAATCAATCCATCATTTCCGAGACTTGCGGTTCACGGACGAGAGTTATGCCGACTTTGTTGGTTCGATCCTAAATTCAACCCTGTTTTTCTTCTGGTTTTTAGCAGTGGGAAATGGACGAAACGTTACGGGCAAAGATGTATCCACTTTTCCAATCGGAAAAACCCATGAAAACACTCTGGATGGCGCATCAAGAATCTTCTTGCGATTGATGGAGGATTACAAGGCGAACTCGGTCATTCGAGAACGGTCCGATTGTGAGTTTCAGGAGTTTAGGCCGAGCCTGTCCAAGCCCATCATCGACGAAATCGACAAGGTATTGGGCGAGCACTACGGTTTCACGCCAGAGGAGTTGGATTTCATCATCAACTACGACATAAAATACCGCATGGGCCTGGGACGGGGCGGCGGGGGGGGGGAGAACGATGCTTAACAAAATAACGGTACGCAACTTCAAGCGCCTGCGCGAAGCGGAGATTCCGCTGGGTCAGGCGGTTGTCTTCATTGGTCCGAACAATTCCGGAAAAACGACGGCATTGCAGGCTCTCGCCCTTTGGCAGATCGGCTTGCGCTCATGGCTCGCGGAGCGTGGGGGCAAAGCCTCGCCGGAGAAGCGACCGGGGGTGACGATTAACCGCCGCGACCTGATCTCCCTGCCCATACCCATGGCCAACCTCCTCTGGAGCGACCTCCATGTGCGTGAAACAAAGGGCAGGAAGACGCGCAATATTCGCATCGACATCCTCGTTGAGGGGGTGACCAAGGGGGAAGCATGGACCTGTGGCTTTGAATTTGATTATACCTCGGAGGAGGCCCTTGTCTGTCGACCGCTTCGCCTGCCGGGCTATGACCATGTGAAGGTGCAGGAGGCCCGCTTCTCCGAGGTGCCCGCCATCCTAGAAAACGAGGCTCCGCGAGTTAACTACCTGCCTCCGATGTCGGGTTTGGCCGCAGTAGAGCCCAAAATCGAGCCGGGCCGCATCGATGTGCTTCTCGGCGAGGGGCAGACCGCACAGGTCCTGCGCAACCTTTGTCTGGCCACATGGCAGAACCATCCGGAGGCGTGGACTTCCATCCGCGACAGGTTGAAGGCGTTTTTTGAGATCGATCTCGAAGACCCGGAATACCTCGGCAGCCGCGGGGAGATTCGCTTGGCCTACCGCGAGCGCGGCCAGCGGCTGGATATTTCTTCCTCTGGACGGGGTGCGCAACAAACTCTCCTCCTCCTCGCTTACGTCACGGCCAACCCCGGGTCCGTGCTTCTCCTTGATGAACCCGACGCGCACCTCGAAATCCTCCGGCAGCGCCAGATCTATAACGCACTTGTGGAGTTCGCTGTCGTGAGCGGTTCACAGATCATCGCCGCGAGTCATTCGGAGGTTGTCCTCAACGAGGCTGCCGGGCGGGACACGGTCGTGGCCTTTGTCGGCAGGCCGCACGAGTTGGCAGGTGGAAAATCCAAGCAGTTAATCAAGTCCCTGCGGGACATCGGTTTCGACCAATATTATCAGGCTGAGCAAAAGGGATGGGTGCTCTACCTGGAGGACTCCACGGATTTGCCCATTCTTCAGGCCTTTGCCGAGGTGTTGAAGCATCCGGCAGCCCAGCATTTGGAGGCTCCATTTGTTCATTACGTCGGGACGAATATACCTCAGAAAGCCCGCGATCACTTTTTCGGTCTCGCAGAGGCTAAATCTGATCTGAAGGGCGTAGCGCTTTTTGATCGGCTGGAGAAACATCTGCCGCAGGACCATCCCGCGCTCAGGGAGACGGCATGGCGCAAGCGTGAAATCGAAAACTACTTTTGCACCCGGAACGTCCTTCTCCGCTACGCAGCCACCATGACCACCGGACTCGGCCCCCTCTTCGACGAAGGTGCCAAAACGGCCAATCAAGCCACCATGGCGGAGGAAATCGACAAACTCGATAGCGCACTCGGGAGCCTCAACAAGCCCGACCCATGGTCAGACGATATCAAAGCCACGGATGACTTTCTCGATCCGCTTTTCCGGAACTTCTCCCAGCGCTTGGGAATTCCCCTGAGTCTCCGCAAGAATGCCTACTCGCAACTCGCCAAAATAATGAAGCCGGAGGAACTCGATGCCGAGGTTATTGAAAAGCTCGAATTGATCCAATCGGTCGCTGAGTCGGCCTCGCTATCACCGCCGTGAACCCCGTTTCGGCCCATATCCACGGGAGCGCGGGCGTCCCGCCCGCAGTTGAATCACGCAGCGGGCAGGATGCCCGCACTCCCTTGGCGTGCGAACCGCCCGGGTTCAAGCCTCAGGGCGGGCAGGATGCCCGCGCTCGTGTGCCCGGCATGGGCATGAACTAATCATATGAGAAGAAATGATCGGAAAGAGTGACAACAACCGTAGTGAAAGCCAAGGCGGTGTCCGCGAGGACGATCAGCTGAAAGAAGGCCGTAGCGAAGGCACGACCGTAGGAACACGAAACGGCAGTGAGGCCGAGATGCGGGCGATGAGCGTGCTGGGAAACGCGAAATCCGACCGTCACCGAAAGACGCATCAGGTAGAGCCGTGCGGCCCGGGCCGAAAGTTCATGCACCTTACCCGGGGAGACCTCCGGCGTGAGAGCGGCGGAGGAGTCAGCAGAGGCCATAGTAGCGAGTATACCCTTGGAAACTTGGGAGTAGCGAAGGGCCGAAGAACCAGGAGAAGGCCTACGGCCAACCATCCGGTGGGATGGCGGCGCGCAGGCGGGCGAAACCGTGCGGGCGTTGCAAAACCGGCAGCCTCCCGCACGGATGGGAAAGGGCGCGGAGGTGGAGTCCTCCCGTGCGCCCGTGCCCATGCCCGCCCAGTTGCCCCCACCGCGAAAGGAGGCGTCGGATGAGGCCCGAAGAAGGAGCTATGGAATCACCGAAACCCACGCTGGGTTCGGTGTTGGAAAAGGACAACCTGCGTGCGGCGTGGCTGGCCGTGAAGGCCAACAACGGAGCACCGGGACCGGACGATCGGGACATCAGCGCAACGCGCGCGCATCTTAAGGAGCACTGGGAAGGAATCGAAGCGAAACTGCGCTCGGGCGGGTACAAGCCCGGCGCGGTGCGCGCGGTGACGATACCCAAGCCCAATGGAGGCGAACGCGTGCTGGGAGTGCCCAACGTGCAGGATCGACTGATCCAGCAAGCCGTCCATCAGAAACTGAGTGAACGGTGCGAGCCGTTCTTCAGTGAAAACAGCTATGGGTTCCGCCCGCAGCGCAGCGCGCATGACGCGGTGCGTGCGGCGCGGGAATGTGTCAAAGCAGGGAAGCGGTATGTTGTGGATATCGATCTGAAGTCGTTTTTCGACGAAGTCGATCACGACCGGCTGATGCACTTGCTTGACGGGCATATCGAAGACAAAAGCCTGAAGCGGCTAATCGGCGCGATGCTGCGTGCCCCGGTCGAGCGCCCTGACGGGAGCCGCCACAAACGAGGCAAAGGCACGCCACAAGGCGGCCCGCTGTCTCCGCTGCTGGCGAACATCTACCTCGATCCCTTGGATAAGGAGCTGGAACGACGGGGCCTGTCGTTTGTGCGCTATGCTGACGACATCGCCATCTTCGTCTCCAGCGCGCGTTCGGCGCAGCGTGTGCTCGCGAACGTAACAGAGTGGATCGAGAAACACCTGAAGGTGCCGGTGAACCGTGGCAAAAGCGGTAGCGGACCGACCGAAGAAAGCGCGCTGCTCGGCTTCCGCGTGGGAAGCGACGGGACGATCTCGGTGGCCCCGAAGAGCATCGAGCAGCTCAAGGCGAAAGTGCGCGAGCACTGGGAGGCGCGGCAAAATCTGAGCAGCCTGGACCTGCGTGACCAATGGCGACGCTTCATCAGCGGCTGGTGGAACTACTTCAAGTTGGCCGACTGGCGGCGCGAAGTGGAAGACCTCAGCGGGTGGATCCGCCGCCACATGCGCAAATGCTTCTGGCTGCGCTGGAAAACGGCTGCCGGACGTCTCAACGCCTTACGGCGCCTGGGCGTGCATGGCCGCGCCCTTGGAATGGCCTACAGCGGTTTGGGCGCGTGGCGAATCGCCCGACACTGGGTGATGAACCAAGCCCTCCCGAACAAACGTCTTCAAGCCCACGGCTTCGTCCTCCCATGGACCCTTGTGGAGGCGGCCCCGAACACGGGTTGACCTACGCCAGGTTCAACCGCCGGATGCGGAAAACCGCACGTCCGGTGGTGTGGAAGGCTCACGGGGCGCAATCCCCGTGAGCCCATCCGATCCTTTTGAGAGACATGAAAACCAAAGCCATCCAACTGCGCGAAGCGCTCGAGCGTATCAACGAGGATCTTCTGACCCTCTCCGACGACATTTGGTTGAATATCGACCACAACGACCCCGATGCTCTGGAAAGGGGCGTGGATTTCAAAAAGGCCTTCAACGCCCGGCAAACCGCCTTTGCCCAAGCTGCACAGGGCATCATCGACATTCTCGAAAAATTCACCGCTGCGGAGCCTGAACCGGAGCCCGCCGCACCCGGCCGTCAACGCGGTGCCCGCGAGCGCAAAATCGAGGAACTTGACCGCCACCAGGTTCACGCACTGCAGGAGGATTTCTCTTACAAACGCCCCTTCGGCATGAAGCTGGAGGGCGAAGCCTATACCAACCTCCGCACATGGAAGGCCGTCTACCGCCAAGTCTTCACCCACCTGAGCAAAAAGGAGGCCACCCGCTTCCGTCGGCTCGACGGCTGTGAAGCGGCCCTGAGCCGGCGCGGGAACCCCTACATCACCCGCGACAAAAATCTGCTCCGCCAATCCATGCCCATCGGTGCCGACCTCTATGCTGAAGTCAACCTGTCCGCCAACCACATCCGCGACAGCATCAAACGCCTTCTCGAAGCGTTTTCCATTCCGCTCTCCGAAATTACTCTTTACCTCCGCGAAGACCGCGATGCCGATTGACTACCAACCCATCGAAATCGACCGAAACGGCGTGCAGCATCGGCTCTTGGTGGCCGGCGTCGGGGGACTGCCGCCCTCAATGCCGTGGCGGGTGTTTCTTTCCTCACGCAAAGTGGCTGGGGCGGCGTTTCTCGAAATCATCGAATGGGCGGAATCCTTTCCGACGGGCGAGGCTATCCTTGCAACAGGTCACCACAGCCCGGTGGAAAAGGAAGTCACACGCATCCTATTGCGTCGGGGAGGCCGGGTCGTCGTCTTGCCCGCACGTGGCCCCTTCAAACAAGTGCCCGCCGAACTCAGGGTTGGCTTTAAAAGCGGTCGCGTCCACCTCCTTGCCATAGCGGCATGGAAGGATTCCCGACCCACCCGCGCCCGCTGCCTCGAACGCAACGCCCTTCTCCGGGAACTGTGCGACGAAAGCAACAAGCTGTTTTGAACAACTCCAAGCACCTTCAGCAGAATACTGAACTTCAACGACCATGCCGACTCGAACCGTCATTTTTCACCGCGAAACCCGATTTCAGGACCAATCGAGAAGACTCCGGCAACAGGGTGGCTCATTTGGGAACGCGGGACTGGTTAAACGGGTCCCCTGAGGCCCCTTTCAGTCTGGCAAAAGCGCGGCAATGCAAAATCTCAATGGGGCGAGGCGGCTTCGGCGAAGGCAAGGATGTGTTCGTGGGTGCCGAGGACGAGGCACTCGGTGTCGCCTTCGAGGAGGGTCCGGGCATGGATGGAACGCTGCAGGTTCCCTTCCTTTTTCAGGGCGACAATTTGCACGCTGAACCGGCGCGGCAACTGCAGTTCGAGGAGCGTCTTGCCGACGAAGGGGCTGTTGGCGGGAATGCGCACGGCCTCCAGGATCTGCTCGTGGAAGTCATCCTCCCCCAGCTGTTCCTCGCGCAAATCAGACTCCGCAAGAATGGCCCGGGCCCGCGCAATTTGCTGTTTCTCGCCCAGGAGCAAAACGCGGTCGCCGGGAAACAGGTGCGTGTGTGAACCGGCCTCGCTGAGCATGTATCCCTGCCTTTCGACCCCCACAATGGAGGTGCCCGTGCGCTGGCGGAGGTTCAGCTCGGCCATGTTGCGTCCGCTGAAGGCAAAATTCTCCGCCACGCGGCATTCCTCCAACTGGATTCCCCAGTCTTCGCGCACGGACGACCAGTCCGGTTGCACCCGCCCACGTCGCGCGGCCTCGGTTTCGAGCATGGTCGCCCCGACGGTGAGTTCCACATGGGAGTGCCAGCGGATAAAGCGGCGCCAGCCGAGGAGAAGAATGAGCAAAAAAAGCAACCCGCTCCCGGCCAGGACCCACAGCCGCACGCCGTCCACGGGAAGAAAATTCCAAAACCACAAGCCGATCCCCAGCCCCGCCGACACCCGCAAAAACAGGACCACCCCCGGTTGCAGGGCGCGGCGAGGCGAATTTGTGGGCAGAAGAAAATCCGCCACCAACATCGACATGGCATTCACATTGCGCATGACCGCCACGAGCGGGGCCAGACAGAGCAGACCGACCCCTGCGGCGTAGAGCCACGTCCAGATCGCTTTCCAAGCGACATCAGCCCAGCCCGCTTCCAGGGTAATGGCGTGATAAACGGGACGGGAAAAGACGATGATCGCCGTGATCAGAAGAATCTCGCCACCGGATTGAAGGATGCGCGTGCGCAGGAGCTTCCACAGCACGGCGGCCCGCTTGCGCGAGGGCGGCACGGCAAACATTTCGCGATAGACCGCATAAAGCCGCCCGAGAAACGGCATATGGATACGGGTGAGCGACGCGGCCACAAGCTCGGCCCGGCCGATCATCAACGGGGCCAGGCCGGCGGTCACAAAGGCCACGCCCACGGCGGCGGCACCGAACTTCTCCGAAATGACCCCGGCGGTCGTCCCCAAAGCCACAATGACGAAGGAGAATTCCCCGATGGGCGAAAGCCCGATGCCGGCGCGGATAGCGGTCTGCGGGGGTTCCCCTGCAAGAATCAGGGAAAACGCCCCTGCCAAGGGGCGGAGAACGAAAGCAACGAGAGTACCGCCGACAATCAAGGGCCAGGCTGTCAGAAGCAGGAAGATGTCGATACTCATCCCAATCGTGACAAAAAAGATGGCCACGAAGACATCCCGCAAACCGCTGAATGCGCGCCCCACCCCGGCCGCCCGCGGTGATTCGGCCACCACCACGCCAAGAAGAAAAGCACCCAGGGCCACGGAATACCCCGCCGCCACGGCCAGCCAGGCCAACCCGAAAAGCAGACCGGCCATCATGATGGTCTCCAGCTCAGCCGTGGCCGACTTCGAAAAATACCCGAGAAAACGCGGAACAAACAAAAGCCCGATCAGGAGCAGGAGGAGGACAAAGCCCACGAGGATCCCGACCTGTGCCGCCACCCCGCCAAGGTCTGTCTCCGCCCCCGCCCCCACATAGGACGCCAGCAAAGTGAGCACCACGACCGCCACAATGTCTTCGAGGAGCGTCACACTCAGGGAAAGTTGCCCGGATCGCTCATGCAGCAGCCCCTTTTCTTCCAACAACTTACCGATGACCGCCGAACTGCTCACGACCAGCATGGCGGCGAAGAAAAGGCTCTCCGTGTCTCCCAGACCAAGGATCATGGCCCCCGCGCGGGTGATGTTAAAGACGAGAAAGGCGGTGAGCACGGTCCCGATCAGCGGTGCCAGGCCAATCTGCCGAAGGCGCCGTAGGCGCAGGCCGAGCCCAATCGAGAACATGAGGAAGACGAGGCCAATCTGCGCGAGGACAGCGATACGGGTCTCATCGGTGACGTAGGGAAAGACAAAGGCCGGGGTGCCGACAATGATTCCCGCCAGCAGGTAGCCCATGACCGGCGACACCCCCACCCTCCGCGCTAGCCATCCGAATAGACCGGCCGACAACATAATGACAGCTAAGTCCTGAATGAACAAAACAACCTCGGGCATACTGTTGATTCACTCGCAGAGACTTTCACGGGTCGAGGAAATTTAGTCAGCCCCCTCGCATTCGGGGCGCTGCGGGTGGCGTTGTTGCATAAATCTCAAAATCACATGGCATCTGTTTTCACGTAATTTTTACCTGCGCTTTTGCGGGCGAACTGTTCAGGTTGAGGATCATGGAACCAAATCAACGACAGGGCCGACTGGAAGAAGCGCGTCGGCTACCCTCATCCTTAGAATATTCGCCCAACTCGGAATTTCGGTAATTGAGAAATACCTATCAACTTAAACGGTCAATTATGCAACAAAGCGACCGCTGAAGGGGTTCCCGCCGGGCTTCGCCCGGTTCCCTCGCAGGCTCGGCGGGACAGGCTTCGATGCGCTGAATAGAGGACTCGGTGCCGAAATAGGCGGAAAAGGTGTGGGTCATCCACGAGCCTGATTTCAGCCTTCCCCTCCACCGCCTCTTGCACCAGTTTAATCTCCCACATGGATGAGGCTCCGCTGCACAATCCACATGACGCTTTCATCAAAGCCGGACTCGGTGACCCCGGCCAGA
>JAFIGE010000129.1 GCA_020831585.1 Opitutales bacterium
CATCCATCAACCGTCTTTTCTGCACCACCCGCGAAATAAGGTGGTGGCATGCCAACCGCGGATAACGTAGCCGCCTGCAAAATTTCCTGCTCATGCAAGGACTCAAACACCTGCCAATCTTCTGTCAATGCTGCAATGTTCAGAACATTAAAAAAATCTTTTTCTACTCAGGAGGCCGCAGCGCCTGACAAACTTTGTGATTATGCCCCGGAAAATTGAAGCATTTTGAAATTGGCCCGAAATCGCTACTCACGCGGTTTCGGATGGCGCGGATAAACGAGGTCGTCGTCCGTGAAGAGTTCGCCATCGGGACCGGCTGAGCGGATTTCGAGGCGATGGCGTGAGACGGGGTGGAAGAAATAGGGATTGTCCCAGGGATCGAGGAGATCGCCCGCAGCGTTCAGGCGGGGGTGGTCAAGGGGGAAGATAGCCACGGCCTTTGGATTCCGGCCTTGCAGCGCGTGAATGAAGTGGCGGTTTTCCTGTCCGGCGGGAAAGGCCCCAAAGCGTTCGCGGAAATGAGAAAAGAGCTGTCCCACCACCTGGATCTCGCGCTCCGGCGAAAGTGCCCCGATGGCGGCGGCATCCGGGTGACTGGTCTGACCGGCGACCGTCGCCGCATCGGGCGGAGCGAGGGCGAGTTGCGACGGGGCGTGGGGGGCGGGTTCGAATGGCGTGATGAATGCCGGCTGAAGGGTTGCCCGTTCAGGATCGGCGGAAGGATCAGCGAATGGGTCGGCGGGGAGCGTTCGCCGCCATTGAATCCCTCCGGCAAGAGCGAGAATGAGCCCCAGCCCCAGAAGCAGGCGGATACGGCGGGAACGTTCCCTCATCCTCAAGGGTGCATGAAGCCCAAATCGGTGTGGGCAAAGCGGTGAATATTTGGCAGAACGAGGGGGAGGTCGCTTTCGGCCACGCCAAACCAGCGGGCGAGCGTCGCGGCCATTTCGTCGGTCGATGTCGTGGGAATCCAACTGCCGCGTGATCCGGTGTCGTCGGGGCCACGGATGCTGAGGTTGGGCATTTGCCCGTAGAGTTGACCGCCCTTGACGGCTCCGCCGAGGATGAGGTGGTGCCCGCCCCAGGCGTGATCGGAGCCCTTGCCGTTGCTGTTGTAGGTGCGGTTGAAATCGCTCGCTGTGAAGGTGGTCACCCGTTCGCTCAGTCCGAGGTCTTCGGTGGCGTGGTGGAAATCGGCGAGGGCGGTGCTCAGCTCTTCGAGGAGGGCATGGTGGTCGTCGAGTTGGGCGTCGTGTGTATCGAAGCCCCCGAGGGCGGCAAAGAAAATCTGCCGGCGCATACCAAGGCTGCCGCGGGCCTGGATGAGGCGGAGGATCATGTGCAGTTGCGCGGCCACGCGGTTCAGCCCGCCTTCTGCATTGAGGCTGTTGGCAAATTTCCCGGAGTAGTCGGGAATGGTGGAAAGAACAGACTTGAGGAGCGTGTCGTTGGCGACGGCGCGTCCGATCGTATTGACGTATTCCTGTTCAAAGAGGTGACCGTAGCTCCGCCCGTGCATGCGGTTCATGCTTTCGTAGAGTTCCCGCACGGGTGAGTAGGTGGCATCGTACTGGCTCAGGCCGATGCTCCCGGCGGGCGTCACGTGATATTGGAGAACCTCCTTGCCGACCTGGAAAAAATTGGAGCCGGCGATGGAGATGTTCATGGAAATGTCCGCCCCGTCGTTAAGCGAGTGCTGGAGATCGGCGAGGCGACCGCCCCAACCGATATTATGGATGGAGTCGGGAACGGAGGTTTGCCACTGCACCTGCTGGTCGTTATGCGAAAAGAGGTGGGGGGGCACGGCCGCGCTTCCGGCGGTAAACTCCGCCTTGGTGATGGGCGCAACGAGGGTCCCGACATTGCAGAGGAGGGCAAGCCGACCGGTCTCAAAGAGCGGGTGCAGCGCTGCCATGGCAGGGTGAAAGCCGAACTCGCGCCCGTCGTCATTGCCTGTGGTCAGCGGCAGGAGGCTCTCGCGCGGGAGGGCGAGGATGCCGCGATCCTGAGCGTAGGCATTGTAAGCGCTGAGGTCGCGCGGCACGAGGAGGTTGTTGCCATCGTTGCCTCCATAGAGAAACAGGCAGATGAGGGCTTTGCTGTCATCTGGCGGGGGGAGGCCCTGCGCGGACAGGGTGGCATTGAAGAGACGCAGTGTGCCAAGTGTCGACAACACCCCTGTGAGGCTGAGGCCAGCGCAGGCGCTTTGGCCAAGAAATCGGCGGCGGGAGATTCGGGAAGTGCTCATGGGTTACCTTTGCACAAAGAAATCAGGAGAGTTGAGGACCAACCACAGGGCCATTTGCACGCGCTGGGTCTGCCGGGCGGGTGAATGGTCGAACCAAGCGGGCAAAAGAGCAAAGGCGTGGAGCAGATCTCCCCGCAAATCGGCGCTCATGGCACCGAAGAGCAGGTGATCGTCGAGGTGATCAATGAGGGCTTCCTCTGCATCCAGCGGTTGCCAACCCGGTGTATCCAAAATCCCTCGCAGGGTCGTGAAATCCAACCGGATGACCGCCGCATCTCCGGCCGCATCCCGCTCCGCCGTCCATATGCCCCAATGGATCGTTCCGAACTTGAGATTGGCCTGCCGGATGGCCGTGGTCTCGGCAAAAATTTGCAGCTCCGGGGAGAGCAGGCCGGCCCGCGCAATAGCTCCGGGAGCGGAATAAACCGGCTGAAAGAAGTTGAAGACGGAGGCCGCGTGCAGGGGAGCCTGCTCGGGCATATTCCAACGAAGATTGAGAAAAAGCCGGTGGTCGCCCTCGTCAGCGAGGGGAGGCTGGGGTGGAACGAAGCGAAGGAGCCGGCTCATGCGCAGGAGGGGCTCGGCCGGCTTGCCGAAGCCAAACCATGTTCGCGGGTGCGGATGGCGCGCCTCGTAATCGAGGAGAACGGCCCGCAGCATCGCGCCCAAGTCTCCGCGAACACCTTCGCCATTGTCCGCAAACGCCGTCGCCACCCGCTCAATGTAGGCCGGGCTGGGATTACTCGTGACAAATCGCTGGATCAGCTGGCGTGCGAGGAATGGACCCGTGTTCGGGTGATGGTGGAGTGCATCGAGGGCAGCTTGCAAACGCGCGGTGCCGTCGAGGTTCCCCGGAATGACAATTCCGTCGAAGATTATCCGGTCCTCTGTGTCATGGAACTCCGGATACAGGGTCATCGGGCGGATGTCATCGTAGCCCCAGCGGAACCAATCGGCAGGTTGGGCGGTGGAACCGTTGCTCCAGTGGGGCGGATCGGCGGAATCGTAGTGTGGCCCCCAACCCGTGAAAACGTGGGCCAGCCCGACGGTGTCCTCCTGCGTGTAGGTGGGGATGGGAAAGCCCGCCTCATCGAGGACGAGGGAACCATCGGGATGGAGGCGGTTGAGCCCGATGGAAAAAAGCTGCATGATTTCGCGGGCGTAATTTTCATCCGGCTCATGGCCGGTCTGCGGGTTGGGCTTGCGGTTGCGCATCATGCTCAGGTAGCGCCCCATCATCGGGCTGAGGGTGATGCGTTCGAGGAGGTCGCGGTAGTTTCCGAAAGCTTCTTCGACGAGGATATCGTAATACAGCGTCACCCCCTCCTGGGTGTTATCGAGCACGCCCTCCTGCGAAATGACAAAAATCTGGCTAAGGGCGAAGGCCATGCGCTGGCGGAGCTGATCGGGCGCGCCGAGCGCGTGCTCCCACCAGATTTCCTGGCGGGGGCGTTGATAGCCGTCATTTCCGAACCGGGCAAGCAGCTCCGCCCTCCGCGCTTGCACTCCAGGCAAATGCCGCGTGGGCGGGAGAGCCATCTGCGCGTCGATCCAATCGGAAAAGGCCGTGCCGGTAAGGTTAGCGGTATCCTCGGCGGATGGCCCGAAGGTGGCTTGGGTGAGGAAGCGGGCTGCTTCGCCTGCTGTGAGCGCATAGGTCGGGGCGGGTGGGGCGGGGCTGTGTGGCGCGGGTGGGGAGTCGGCCTCGTGCATGGTCAAGCGCCCCCGCAACTCTCCTTCCGGAAAGGTGTCTGTGCGCACCCGCGCCCACACCTGTTGGTCTTGGAGGGCGGCGAGGAATCCGGTCTTGTCGAGAGCGCCCTCGGGCACCAGGTCCCACGGTGTGGGCGATACCTGATCGAGCGGAAAGGTGTAAAGCACCGGTCCGCTTTGACCGTTCGCGGAGAGGTAAAGTTCGGCCCCCAGGTATCTGCCTGCCAGACCGGAAAAGGTCAGGGAGACGGCCCCGGCGAGGGAATTGCCCGCACGCCGCAGGGCCGCCGTCCCCGCCCCGCCTGAGTGGGACGGATCATCCGGTCGGAGTGTGCCCACGTAGAGAACGTCGGGCGCATCATCGATGAAGACCGTCGCGCTCGCGGGTTGGGCAATCTCGTAGCCGGAACCAGCGAGCAGGTGAAGAGTCACCTCTTCGCGGGGCTCCACCAGGTCATCCGGCAGGGCATGGATTTGGATGTATGCACGCCGCTGGCCAGGGCCGAAGTCGACGGACCCGGGAAGCGGAGCAAAGTCCACCCCTTCCGTGGCCGTGCCGCTCACGCTGTAGAAGATGGTCAAGGGGGCGATCCCTCCGGCCCTCTGCACAAGGATGACCGCCGGCGCGGAGGGTGTCTCGTAGGTGCGCGGCACAACGGTGCTGAGAGAAATTTCGTTCGCACTGGCGAGGATGGCTCGGGCCGTGTCAAAGTCCGGGCGTTGCGGCGTAGTCGTGGCGTTGTGCGGATCGAGACCGAGGAGGATTTCCTCGTAATCCGTTAGCCCGTCGCCGTCGCTATCCACCTCGTGAACGGCGAGACGAAAGAATACGGGCCCGCCGTCGGCCAAATCCGCCAAGGATAGGGGCGTCGTGAAGAGATGCGGGCTACCGATGATTTCCCACCACTCCGCGCCCGGAGGCGTCCACGCGACCGAAATATGATCGCCCCCGCTCCATTCGCGGTGGAAAACCTCAAAATAGCGGGGTTGGCCCGCGATAAGTTCTACCGGAGCGGAAATTTGGCTGGGGTATTTTGTCCATTCGCGAAACGCGGTCCAGCCCGTCACCCCGGCTATGGCAACCGCGTTCGCGGGGGAAGCATCGGCCGAAAGGCGGAACTCCGCCTGGTCATCGCTGGCCACGCGAAAGGTGTAGGCACCGGTTACGGGCGGCACAATCCATCCGCGCATCCACTGCCCGAAGTTATCCCGGTTGGGTTGTGACTGCGCAATCTCCAAACGTTCGAGCAGGGCCGTTTCATCCGGGGTGGTGCCGTTGGCGGCCAAGGTTCGGACAAATTGGATTCCCCCGCTGTCGAGGTTCCAGAGCGAATAGTCTGCCCCCGGTCCAAGGTGTGTCCCGGCAGGATCGACGACCAATGTGGCGGGCTGCCCCGTACCCACGAAGACGGGCGCAACGGTATGCCATTCGGCAAAGTCTCCCGAGGCTTCCACGCGATAGCCCACTCCGGGCACCGTGGGCCATTGAAAATGAAAATGCCCGCCTTCCCGCCGCACATCCAACCCGCCTGGGCGGCTTCGGGGATCAAAGGGGTTCGTCCCGGCAATGGCCTCTTCGCGATTCGTGAAGCCGTCCCCGTCCGCATCGCCATCGGGTTCAAGGCCAGCGGCACCAAAAGCGGCTTCCCAAACATCGCTGAAGCCGCTCCCGCTGTCGTCCAGGCGCGCGCCCGCGACGGCCGCCAGCCCTACACCGGCCAAGAGCGCCGCAGCGGAAACGAAGCGGGGTAAACTCCACGTCCCAAGAAAATTCAGGGCCGACAGCATGAACAAAGACCTGCACCGATGACCATCCCGCTGCGAGACATTTTGCCCGTCCCGTGCAGATTTCACAATTCCTTGCAAAAAGGAACCCGGACGCGATGCGCGCCGGGGGCGGCGAGGGCTCGGGATGAGGGCTGGTCTGCTATCCGAAGTGGGTTCTCCCCAATCGGACTCAGGCCCCGCAGATACGGGGATACCGCATAGGTTCGCGGGCCATCTCGGCGTAAGCGTATTTGAGGAGGAGCTCGCTTCTCAGGGCGGCGGCAGAGGGCACCTCCCAGAGGTTGTGCAATTCATCGGGATCATTTTGAAGGTCAAAAAGTTCACCGTAGGTCTGATCGCGCCAGAGGGTGAGCTTGTAACGCTCGTCGACGTAGGTGCGAATGTGAGGGAAATCGGGTTGGAAGCGGTGCTCGACGAGGGCATTCTCCCGCGCCTTCTCTGCCTCGCCCTTCCACACGGACCACTGGCTGACCCCCGTCATCGTAGACGGAACAGGCAAACCGGCGGCTTCGAGGAAGGTGGGGGTGTAATCAACGAGCGACTGGATCGCGGGGGAGGCAGAGCCGCTCGTGCGCTGGCCAGGGGCTTTGACGATCATGGGCACCTTGATGACGTCTTCATAGTTGAAGATAGCCTTGGCGATGAGGCCGTGTTGACCAAGAAAGTGGCCGTGGTCCGTGGTGAAGGCGATCAGGGTGTCGTCCCAAAGCTTGTTTTCATCGAGATAGGCAAAGATACGCCCGATCTCGCGATCCATGAGGGTGATCATGCCGTAGTAGCAGGCCATGTCGGCGCGCAGTTCATCTTCGTCATGGAGATGGGAATGCCCTCCGTGGATGCCGAAGCGGTTTTGGTTGCAGGCGCTGAAATTGGCTTCGCCGGGCGGGCGGCGGGACTCGCGGTGCCACGGCGTCATTCGGTCAAACTCGCCCTCGACGTAGCGACCGATCGGCATGTCCTCCGGACGATACATACTCGCGAAGGGTTCCGGCACCGTGTAGGGCGGATGGGGATCGTGAAAGCTCGCCCAGGTGAAAAAGGGTTTTCCCGCCTCAACCGCTTCCCGCATGAGGGCAATGGAGCGTTCCGCGGTCCACACAGAGTAGTGGAGTTCCTCCGGCAGCTCCCATTTGCGGTTAAGATCTGTGCGAATGTATCGGGTTTGGTAGGGCGCATCGGGGCATTTGGGGGAGGGGTGCCCTGAGCCCGGGACCGGCTGGAAATAATCCGCCCAATCGGTCAGACCTTTTTCTTCCAGCCAAAGGCCGTAGTGCTGACCGACATGGGACTCATCCGCATGGTTGCGGGTGAGTTCGACGCGGTCGAAGCCATACCACGGACCGGTGAACTTTCGCCAAAAGTCGAGGTCGCGCAAAACGGGTTGGCACTCGATACTGGTTTGCGCCGGATCGGAAGCGAGGGGCTGAAAGTGGGCCTTGCCAATGAGATGGGTGGCGTAGCCGGCTGCGGAAAGGAGGCTCCCGACCGTCGGCAAGCTCTCATCGAGCTTCGTGCCAAGGCTCCACGCGCCGTGCTGGGAAGGATACATCCCTGTGATCAGGGAGGCGCGCGTGGGCGTGCAGGTCGGATTGGGGCAATAGGCGCGGTCGAAACGCGTGCCCATGGCGGCCAGGCGGTCGAGGTGGGGCGTCTGGATATGGGGGTTGATCACCCCGAGCGTGGTCCAGTGCTGCTGGTCGGAGGTGATGAGGAGGATATTGGGACGTTTTTCAGGCATCGTCTTCAACGCGCCACTTTTTCTGGAACGAAGCAAGTCTTGGGGTGTCGAAAATGAACGGTGTCGGGGACGGAGGGCGCGCGGGTCGACTGACTGGCCGGTGTATCGGGCTATACGGCGTGGCGGCGAGCGAGCGATTGGCATTTGCTGTCGACCGTTGCCATATCGGTGGGGGGGATCGTGCCCGATCATTCTCCTTCGGCGCGGGCGGTTGGAGCCGCCGCGTGTTTCTGATACGCTGAGAAATTTCGGAGGTGCCCAAGAAAGGGCTTTCGGCAGAAATTGAAGATTGACGCTTTCTCAAGGGAACTTTTCATCGCCTTCCTTAAATCAAGGGGCTGTAGCTCAGTTGGAAGAGCGCGTCGTTCGCAATGACGAGGTCGTCGGTTCGATCCCGATCAGCTCCACCATTTTCTCGAAGTCCTCAAGATTCGTGTCTTGTAGGTTTTTTCTTTTCGGGAATCCGTCCAGACTTGCCACGGGCTTGTGATGCCCCGCTTGACCTACAGACGCCATGACCGCTGCTTTCGACACTCCAAGGTTTTCCTTCCTCGGGGCGCACGCGGACGATCCGTTCTGCATCACTTTTATGATCGCCGGGGAGTTGGCGGCGGGACAGTCCCCGGGTGTGGACCGTGCGAGGGGGTACCGGTTCGTTCTGCCCTTCCGGGTTTTGGAGTCATCGTCCGATGTGGCCTGGGAGTTCGGCCAGGCCGATCGGTATCTCCAGTCGCATGGCACGCTCATTGGAGCCAACCTGACCGGCAACCGCTCCCTGGGCTCCCGCCCGAGTCGTTCACTCTGTCATGTTTGGAACCCGCAACCAGAGGAAGCGGATGCCAAGAATTGGGCTCATCCGGATTTCGTGGACAAGGGCGAATCGGGGAACCACCGTTGCACTATCCTATGAGCCTGATACCCGAGTCCCATCCTTTGACGTCCTATGCTTCTGCTGAGGCCCGCGCCGGGTTGATCGGGAGGTTCCTCCCCACTCTCGCCTTTTACGGACGGGTCACGCCCATCGTTTTCAGCTCGGCCTCCACTGCCAAGACGGGGCGTTTCGACGATGAGGCGTGGCGGCGGGGCAGTTGGCGCATTGTGCGCGCCTTCGAGGCGTGCGGGTGTCCGGTTTCCTTCGAGAATATCGGTGTGCTTTCGCGGGTCGAAGGGCCCTGTGTGTTTGTGGGCAACCACATGAGTACGGCGGAGACCTTTATGCTCGCGGCCTTTATTCTCCCCTACCGTCGCCTCACATTTGTCGTCAAGCGTGGTTTGGTGGAGTATCCGATCTTCAAGCACATCATGCGCTCGCGCGACCCCGTTGTGGTCGGCCGGGAGAGCCCGAAGGAGGACTTCCGCGTGGTCATGGAGGACGGATCCGCGCGGCTGAAGGACGGTGTATCCGTTGTCGTTTTTCCCCAGAGAACGCGTTCGGCGGAGTTTGTGCCGGAAGAATTCAACACCATCGGGGTAAAGCTCGCACGGCGCGCGGGTGTGCCCATCGTGCCCCTCGCGCTGAAAACCGATGCCTGGGCCAACGGCAAACGTTTCAAGGACTTTGGGCCCTTCCGTCCGTATGAGCCCTGTCATTTCGCCTTGGGCGAACCGCTTCCATCCGGCCTCAGCGACCGCCAGGCCAACGATGCGGTGATCGCCTTCATTTCGAAAAAGTTGACCCAATGGGGGCATTCACAAAGCCGGGCGCAATAGAGAGGGCCGACACGCCTTCATGATAGAGCGTTCGCCGGTCGTTTTTTGCATGAAATGCCGAGGTTTCGGAGAAGAGCCAGCCCCTTTGTGTGCACGGCGGGTGCGATTGATCTTGGCAAATTGAAGCGGGGCCTTAAAGGTCACGCAATTCAGCGTGGGAAACCCCTCCCGGGCTGATTTCCAACCCAGCTAGAAAGGATACTCTTCTTATGATTCGCGACCCCCAGACACTCCGTAATTTCGCCCTCGTTGGCCATCAGGGCTCGGGAAAAACGATGCTCTCGGAGGCCATGCTGGCCTGTGCGGGCGTCATCAAACGCATGGGCTCCATCGATACCGGGACGACTGTGAGCGATTACCATGCAAGCGAGAAGGAGCGTCAGATTTCCGTGCATGCCTCCCTCATGCACTGCATGTGGATGGAGAGAAAATTCAACATCATCGATACCCCCGGCTACCTTGATTTCATAAGTGAGGGCCTGGGCGCACTGAGGGTGGGGGACTTTGCGCTCGTGGTCGTGAATGCGGCGGCGGGTCCCGAGCTGGGGACGGATCAGGTTTGGGAATATGCCGATCAATATGGCCTGCCCAAAATGATCGTCGTCAACGGGGTGGATAAGGAAAATGTGGACTTTGAGATGGTCCTCGAGGGTTTGCGCGATCATTTCGGGGAAAAAGTCTTTCCGATGACGCTGCCGCTCGATTCTGGTCCGGGCTTTTGCCGTCTGCTGGATGTGATGCGCACAGAGGAAATTGATTATGTGCGCGACGGTTCCGGAAAATTCACGGAAAAGGCGGCGGCGGGGGAGGCTCTGGACCGGGTCAAAGCCCTGCATCGCGAGCTGATTGAGTATGTGGCTGAGGCCGATGATACCCTCTTGGAAACCTATTTCGAGCAGGGTTCCTTGACCGAAGATCAGTTGCGCTCGGGCGTGCACGCGGCCATTCAGGCGCAAAGTTTCATTCCCGTTTTTGCCACCTCGGCCACGCAAAACGTCGGGGTGGCCCGTATGATGGACTTCATTGCCAAATACGGTAGCTCCCCGGTGGACCGGCGCGAAGTTCCGGCCGTTGATGAGGTCGGCACCAAAGGCAGCGTGGCTCTGGGGGATTCGGCACCCTGTTGCTATGTGTGGAAAACGATCAGCGAACCCCATGTGGGGGAGCTTTCCTTTTTCCGCATGTATGCCGGAGGGGTTCGCCCGGGCATTGAGATGTATAACCCGAACCGCGACATGACCGAAAAGATTGGCCAAATCTTCACCCTTCAGGGACATGAGCGCGAGAAGGTCGCGGAAGTCGGACCGGGAGATCTCGGAGTCATGGCAAAGTTGCGGGATACGCACACGGGCAACACCCTCACCAGCCCCGAAAGAAAGGTGCGCCTCCCGGCGGTTCTCTACCCGAAGCCAAACATCCATGGTGCGCTCTTCCTCACTCACAAGGGCGACGAGGATAAACTTGCGGAGGGCCTTCGCACCCTCCACGAAGAGGACCCCACTTTCCTTTATCACAACAATTTGGAGACCGGCGAGCTGGTGATCAGTGGCCAGGGCGAACTGCATCTCGAGGTTATCCGGGGTCGCCTGAAGCGCCGCTTCAACGTGGATATCGAGTTGCGCGAACCCCGGGTGCCCTTCCGGGAAACCATTCGCAAAAAGAGCGAGGCAAAATATCGCCACAAGAAACAGTCCGGGGGCGCGGGCCAGTTTGCCGAGGTGTGGATGCGTATCGAACCCGGCCCCAGCGACAGCGGTGTGGATTTCCGCGAATCGCTCGTGGGACAAAACGTCGACCGGGTCTTCGTTCCCTCCGTGGAAAAAGGGGTGCAAGCTGCCTGCCGCGAGGGCATTCACGCCGGCTACCATGTGACCGATGTGATAATCAATTTTTACGACGGCAAGATGCACCCCGTCGACTCAAAGGACATCGCCTTCCAAATCGCAGGCAAAGAAGCCTTTCGCGAGGCATTCAAGGCCGCGAAGCCCTGCTTGCTGGAGCCGATCATTCTCGTCGAGATCAGGGTGCCGGAGCAATATCTGGGTGATGTCATGGGCGATATTTCCAGTCGGCGTGGCCGTATCCAGGGCGTGGATGCGGAGGGCCGCTTCCGGGTGGTCAAAGCGCAGGTGCCGCAGATGGAGCTCTATCGCTACGCCACCACGCTTCGCTCCCTCACGGGAGGTCGGGGTTTGCACACGGAGGAGTTCGACCACTATGAGTTTCTTCCCGGTGAACTGGAATCCAAGGTTATGGGCATCGCCGAAGCTTCCCGCAAAGCGGCCGGGCATCACTGATCTGCCGAGGCGGAGACCCGACCCTGTTCTTAATCAACATCGGACAGGAACAAGTTGCCGGAAGGCCGACGCTCCACCGGAGCCCCCCCCCGTCGCACCGCAGGTAGAGGCCGTCCGGCAGATTCATCGCCGGATCGCAAGGGAGAGGCGCCCGCAGGTTTTCGCGCGCCCGGGTGAGGAGGGCAGGCGCACGGGGGCCGTTCCCGATTTTCATCAAACCTTGCCGCGCCGAGCCTCAAGCTGGTCGCGGATTTCGCGGGCCCGCTCTTCCGAGATTTCATAGCTGGCCACGATCCAGATGGCAATGGCCGAGGCAATGAGCGGAATAGCGACGTCGAAAATGCGCATCAGCAGGAGGGTGCGTTCGCTTTGATCACCGCCCAGTTCGACATCGAAGCCCGTGGCATTGAGGAGGAACCCGGAGATCCCCAGAGCGAGGGCCATCCCCAGCTTCACCACCCACCAGAAAATCGAGCCAAACATCCCTTCGCGGCGCTGTCCGGTGTTCAACTCATCATAATCGCAAACGTCGGCAATCATCGATCCCATGAGGGTGAAAAGACCGCCCAGACCAAAGGCGATAAACGGCGTGGCCACAAGAAGCAGAAGCGGCGTCGTTTGGCTGTAACAGAAAAATTTGAGGGCATAGCCGAAAATGGAAATACCAATCGCGATGAAGAACGCCCGGCGTTTGCCGAGTCGGGTGGATATCCATGTGACGATGGGAATCACGCAGAAGGTGGCGATGGCCGAGGCCGTGCCGTTCCAGCCCATCAGTTTGGCTCCCTCGAACGTGTCCCCGGAGAAAACGTAGAAGATGATGACGTAGGACGAAAACGCCGAGACGAGCATGAAGCCGTTAAAGACGAGAAACGTAGCGGCACACAGCTTGAGAAAAGGTGGAAACTTGATCGTGAGGAGAAACCCGCGGAAGAACTTCAAGAGGTTCTTTCCAAGAGCGGCGAGCCGGGTGAGCGTCGGATCGGGTTCTTCCGCCTGCACGGCCTTCCCCATGCGTTCCCGGCAGAAAATGGCCGGCACCAGGCCAACCACCGCGACAAAAATCCCGATAAAGATGGCCAGTGTGCGTGCCCCTTCCACCGGATCGTCGAAGAACCGCTTGTTCTCCATGATCATATAAAACCAAGGAGCCGCTACCCACGCGATTTGCCCAATCCAGTTGGCAAAGCCCATCAGCCGGGTGCGTTCATTATAGTCCGGCGTCATTTCATAGCCCAGTGCCACCCAGGGTGTGGCGTAGAGCGTGTAGGCGAGATAAAAGAAGATCGAGCCGATGAGGAAAAACCAGAAATAGAAGGTCTGGCTGAAGCCCGGAGGCAGTTGCCAGAGAAGGGCGAAGACCAGGCCGGCGGCTAGCGCGCCGACAAATATAAAGGGACGGCGTCGACCCCAGCGGGTGCGTGTTTGGTCGGAAATGTAACCCATCAGCGGATCCGTCAGCGCATCCGTCAGACGCGGTAACGCCATCAGCAGACCGACCACTGCGGGGTTCATGCCCAGGCCGAGATTCAGCACGATCGCCATCACACCGATGGCAGCTCCAAGCAAGTTGTTGACGAGTCCCCCTAAACCATAGGCGATTCGACGCGGAATCGAAATACGGTCAGCGGACGCGGTGGGGTAGTGGGGCGAGGCGCTCATGAGTATTATGCGTTAATATGCGTAATAATGTTGTTGTGTTCCCCTTGTTCCCGCTTGTCAAGAGCAGGAAGGCTGATCTTTTCCTTGCCGCGCTGCTCACTTTAGCGCGAAGTCGGGGGTGGTTGATTCGCGCTCTCGCGCCTTCGCCCATTTTCGGGTCGGAGCCGTCGGCGTGCATCATTTCGGGCCCATTTGGCTTGTATTGTCCATGTTTCGACACCTTCCCAACATCATCACTTTCTCGCGCATAGCCGTGCTCATCGCGCTTGTTTGGCTCGTTCACCAAGCGTGGACGGGGGCCGCCACCCTGGCCTTCTTTTGCATCCTCTACGGGGCGATTTCCGATTTCGTAGACGGCTACATCGCGCGGAAGTATGATTTGGTGACCGATTTTGGAAAGATCATGGATGCCACGGTCGACAAAGTGATGGTCCTCGGGGCGTTTGTATTGATCCTCTATCTGGGGCTGTTGGAACCCACCTGGGCGCACGCACCTCTGGTTGCGTTGATCGCTCTGCGCGAACTGGGGATGACGTGGATGCGGGCGGCGGCGGCGCGCAAGGGTGTGGTGCTCGCCGCGGAAAAGGCGGGGAAGCGCAAGACCATCTGGCAAACGACAGCGATTTGCGTGTTGTTGGCAGTGCCGATGTTTGAGGGCGATGTGGCAGCCTGGACGGGCTGGCCAATGAATTGGGTGGGACTCTTTGTTCATTTGAACGGCTATATCTATTTCTACTATGCGGCCTTCCTCACCATCACTTCGGGAGCCCTGTATGTGAAAAAATACGGGTTCCTTGTCTTCGGGCGGAGCACCCATCGGGGAGGGGCGTCCAAATGATCCCCGCCTCCTGGCAGAGGCACCCGGCCTTTACTTGGGGGCGGTGGCTGCCCGACCAAGTCGTCATCGGTCTGGCGCGCTGCGGCCCCGTCGGGACTGTGCGGAAAGGTCCGGGAACGGCGGGATCCGTTTTGGGGATAGCGATCTACGCGATCTTCTTTTTCCACTTTTCGCTCATTGGGCAGATCCTCGGGATACTGTTTGCGAGCTATCTGGCAGTTGTCATCTGCGGAGAGGCGGAGCTGCGGTTGCGTAAACGCGATCCGGGCGAGGTGGTCCTCGATGAGGTCGTGGCCATCCCGCTTTGTTTTCTTGGCCTGCGACCGCTCATGGAAGATGCCGGCATGGTTTGGGTGTGGATCTTAGTCGGTTTTGTGCTCTTCCGCCTTTTTGATATTTTCAAGCCGCTGGGCATTCACCGGCTGCAATCCTTACCCTTTGGCTGGGGTGTGGTGGCCGACGATTTGGCAGCCGCTCTCGCTACCTGGGTGCTTCTGCTCGCAATGCTCATTTGGATCGGGGCTTGAAAAGGGGCGTGATCTACCAGGGTCTCCCGTGACCGATGCCGGACGGCACGGAATATAAACGTAGCCGTGCTGATTCGCGCCTCCTGGTTTGTGGGATAGCGTTTTTGAGAGTGGAGTTCGTCGAACATCCGAGGCTGCGCGAGCAGGTCGGAAGAGTAAACAACGCTGGGGCATCCACCGCATTCCCTGGTCGGACGCCCGAACGACCAACGGGAAAGCATGAAGGAGCGCGGTTCAAATCGGCGTTCTCACGGGGGTGTGGGCCGTTCGCCGTGTCGTTTCAAGGCGGTCGCGACCTTCGCGAAATCTGTCCCGCCGTTCTCCAAAACTGGTTTGGCCGTCTTTCCCTTTCGAAAGCCCAGCCAGCCATTGGCCCCACAGAAGCTCTCCACCCACGCAATCGACCCGACCACCCAGCTCTCACTGAAGGCGCGGATCTTCGAGAGAAGGCCCGATCCTTCGGCCACAGCGGCTGATCGCCTGTCTTTGCCCTCCGCCTCCCCGGAAGCGTTCCGGTCGTCTCCCCGGCGAAGCCGCACACCCGGCCCCATCCGGCTGCACAACCGTGCCCGGTAGCGCCCGTGCCATTTCGTCGTCCAAGTCATCTTGCCCTCGATCCGCGCTATCCCCCGTCGCGCCGCCGAGCCACCCGCACAAGCCTCCCCGAAACCACTGAAACCATAGGCACCCGCATCCTCCACCAAACCCGCCCGCACCGGATTCAAATCAATGTAAGCTGCCACCATCCTTTGCGCCTCTGTATCCGCCTCCACAATTACACTGCGGAAACGCTCAGCCCAAAAGGTGCCCACTGTGCCACGCTCCCCATTATACCACAAAGTGAAGCGCGTTTTCACCTCCCGCATAAAGACCGAGACATCCCCCATTCGCGCCTTTAAGCGTCGCCGGATGCCCTCAGCGGAGCTTCCATTCTTCTTCAGAATGACCTCCAAATCATCCGCCTTCAAGCCCAGCGAAGCACAGCGCGTCCCACCATAGAGCGCCCGAAACCGCCCCACCAGACCCGCATCGTCCAAAT
>JAFIGE010000130.1 GCA_020831585.1 Opitutales bacterium
CCTCTGTGTGAGAAAAGCTCCCTTTCATTTTCTACCCCGCGTCTGGTCCGTGAAGGCTCCAAGAAGCGATACCCTCCGCTCAAGCAAAGGAGGGCTCACACAGAGGCTCCAAGGCACGGAGCTTATGCAGGAGAATAAGCCTCTGTGGCTCATTCCGAATCAGGGGTGCCTATGCGGCTGATAGGCCGGACACTTCCGGCTTCGCCGCCTACTTCCGCCAGCGGGCCACGGCCATCCCGACGAGGAAGATGACAAGGGTGCCGATGACAATCGTGAGAAAGCCATGGAAGGGGCTCTGGAAGCGCTCGAGGGATCCGGTGAGGTAGGGGGAGAGGGAGAGCCAGGAGATCACGAGAACGCCCGCAACGACCCCGCAAAAAGCCGGCACGTTGCGGACCTTCTGTGAAACAACGCCGAGGAGGAAGAGCCCAAGCATGCCCCCGCTGAAGATGGAGGCCAGTTGCCACCAGGCATCGAGGGCGTGCTTCACGCCGATCATGGCGAGACCCATGAGGGTGCCCCCCGTTCCCCAGATAACCGTGGCCCCGTAGAGCACGCGCATCGATTCCCTGTCTGTTGCGGCGGGCCGGAAATAGCGCTTGTAGAAATCGGTCAAAAGGAGGGTGGCGGAGGAATTGAGGCTCGTCGAAACCGTGCTCATGGCGGCGGCGAAAACCGCCGAGATGAGAAGGCCGGTGAGGCCGGGAGGGAGGGCCGCGATGACGAAATACGGAAAGACACGGTCGGGATTCTCCGCCGCTTCAAGTTCGGCCGGGAGGAGTTCCGGTTGCACGTGGTAGTAGACAAAGAGGGCCGTTCCGATCATGAAAAAGAGGGCGGACACGGGGAGGTAGAGAAGCCCGCCGAGCCAGACCGAGCGCCGGGCTTCACGGTCCGATTTTGCCGCGATGTAGCGCTGGATATAGCCTTGATCGATGCCGAAGTTGTTCAGGTTGATGAAGACCCCATAGATGAGGACGACCCAGAAGGTCGCCTCGGCAAGGGATGGTCCGAAGCTCCCGAAGCTGAACTTGTCGTGCTCAAGGGCCACGCTGAAGAGCTGGCCCGGCCCCTCCGGCAGGCCAAAGACCATGAGAACGAGGCAGACAACCGCCCCGACGGTGAGGACGACGGCCTGCAGGGCGTCCGCCCAGATGACGCCGACAATCCCGCCCACGGCGGTGTAGGCCATGACGGAAAGACCGAGCACGAGAATGACCACCTGCATTTCCCACCCGAGGAGAAGGCTCATGGGCAGGGCGACCAGGTACATGACGGCCCCCATCCGCGCCAGTTGCAGGAGCAGGTAGCAAACCCCCGCATAGGTCCGCGCCCACAGCCCGAAGCGCTTTTCGAGGTAGCTGTAGGCCGACACCTCCGTATTGCGGCGGTAGAGGGGAACAAAATACCGGGCCGCGAGAAAGACCGCGATGGGCAGCGAGAGGCTGAAAACGAAAGGATTCCAGTTGTCCGCATAGGCCCGGCCGGGCAAGGCGATGAAACTGATGCTGCTCAGGTAGGTGGCCAAAATGGAGAGCCCGCAGACCCATCCCGGGAGGGAGCGCCCGCCCGCCGTAAAGCCCTCCATCGTGCGGCTGCGGAAGTAGAAGTAAAAGCCGATGCCCAGAACTCCCGTGAAGTAAACCGCGAGGATGATGCCGTCGAGCACAGTGAGGTGTTCATTCATTTAGGGTGCCTCCGTTTGAGATAGTTCCATGTGGTAGAGAAAACCGTCTTCCGCGCCGACGAGGAGTTCGGGGCGGCCATCGCCCCGGAGGTCAATGACGGCCGGGCTGGAGGTGTGACCGGCGAGGCGAAGCTCGGCGAGGTCACCGTCGTCGCGGAAAACCGTGAAGCCGTTTTCCTCGCCGAGGTTGCGCAGGAGGGAAGCATTGCGGCTGTTCAGGAGGAAATCGATCCGTCCGTTTCCGTCGAGGTCGACCGCAGCCAGTTTTCGCCGGCCGCTGCGACCGGCCCGGCCCGGATTCAGGCGCATCGGTTCATCCTCCCCGGCAAAGCGGAAGATGCGCTCACCCGGCAGAAGAATAACCGTGTCATTCCGCTTCTCCCGGCGGTAGAGCGCGAGGTAGCCCTCGTGATCGAGCATGAGCAGATCGGTCAGGCCATTGCCGGTCCAGTCCAGCGCCATCGGGGTGGTGCGCCACTGGGTGACGAGTTCGCGGCCCTGCGGGGACCACCAGTTCCATTCCGGCTTCGGGGGCTGGCCCGGCCATTCCACCTCGATGGCCTGCGCGGGGGCCAGCTTCGGCTGCGCCCGCGTCCCCACATTCCGGTACCAAACGACCTTGCCCCAGATCGAATTGACGACCAGATCGGGCAGGCCGTCGTGATCCCAATCGGCCACGGTCAGGGTGGTGTAGCCCCACTTCGCCTCGGCCGGCCCTTGAATGGAGCCATTCGGTCCCGCCTGGATGCGGATCACCTCGCCGCCCGCTTGAAGCAGCTGCGGGGCCGCCCAGCGCACCGGGTCACCCCCGAGATTCTCGATGAAGGCAATCTCTCCGGCGGTGTTGCCGACGAGGATATCGTCGCGGCCGTTGCCGTTCCAATCGAAGCCGAAGGGCGTGGCAAGGGCCCCGAACTTCACCTCATCGGCCTCCTGGCGGAAATAGCGGGGCGGGAGAAAGAGCGGCATGCCGTCGATGATCTCCCCCGTGTGCTCGACGAGGGCGACGCGCCCGTCCTCATCGCCCACGATAAGATCCGGCCATCCGTTTCCGGTGAAATCGTAGGCTACGGGTGTGATCATGCACAGGTCCATGCGGAGGATGCGGTCGCCGTTGGTGAGGGGGCGGCCGGGCGCATAGAGCGGCTGCTCGCGCGTGCCCACATTCTTGAAGAAAGTAAAGCCGTCGCGAAACTCGCCGCAGATCAGGTCCAGCTTTCCGTCGCCCGTGAAATCGGCGAAACTCGGCGAAGGCCGCCCATAGACCTCCACGGGAACCCCATCCGTCGTGAGGAGCGCCTGCGGATCTTCATAAACCGGTTCCGCGTCCGTGCCCGCATTGCGCAGCCGGTAGACAAGTCCGCGCAAGGGACCGTTCCGCCACTGTCCGTCTTTGTCATAGGCATCGTCCCAACCGTAATCGCCCCAGAAACCGATTCCCACGATCAGATCCTGCGTGCCATTGCCGTCGAAATCAAGATAGCGCCACTGGTCCGCGCGAATGCGGGAGCGCCCTGTGGCCGCCCCGACGACACCCTCCGCCGGATGGATGACGTTCGCCGTTGGGGCCGGAATCTTCACGCCCCCGGCAAAGACCGAAGCCTTGAAGTGTGGATACACCGTATTGGGCGTTGTCACGACGGGCTCGCCCGCGACATAGG
The DNA here is from genome assembly GCA_020831585.1 of Opitutales bacterium. GTDB lineage: Bacteria > Verrucomicrobiota > Verrucomicrobiia > Opitutales > Oceanipulchritudinaceae > JAFIGE01. The sequence continues at coordinate 3,349 of JAFIGE010000130.1, forward strand.
AAACCTGCGGATTGTCGAGGGCGTCGCCAAGGCGCACCGCCGGCTTAAAGACGGGCAGTCCCCTCTCCTCATCGAGGCGCCCGCTGTTCTCGAAGAAATAGACCCCGTTGGCCGGAACATCCGTACAGACAACCACCAGATCGGTCAGGCCGTTGCCATTGAAATCCATCGGGAGAGGCCACGCCCAGAGGCCCACGCCGAGATCGACGAGAAGACCCGGATGGTTGTACTTCAAGCGCTGCAGGTCGACCGCCCCAAGGAGCGGGGCTGCCATGATCCCGGCAAGGAAGAGAAGACAGAAACGGGGTAAGCGGATTTTCATCGATTCAAGGGGCAGGAAGGCTTCCGTTCCGTCTCAAAGTGAGCCGGAAATTGACCATCAGTTGAGGAACGCGAACGCCCCGAGAAGGTCGCTTCCATGGCTCCTCCTCAAGGGCAACACAGTGGTCATTCAAACTTACCAGCGAAAGGGGCCTGCCTTTCGCTCCTTCCCGGCGATGATACCAGAGCAGCTCCAAACGACTCATGAAACCCTACTCCGACGTGGAAGGTTGGATTTCATCCAATTTTCTTGCTTTAAGTGCTTCACCTGCGCTACATTTTGGTCAGTCCGCTTTACCAGTGAACCCCTCCGCCCCACCCCTCTCCTCTTCCCTCGTCTTGCCCAAGCGGCAAACCTTGGTTGAAAGCGTGGTGGATGTCCTCATCGCCCAGATAAACTCCGGGCGCTGGGTCGATTATCTCCCCGGGGAACGCATTCTCTGCCACGAGCTGCAGGTGAGCCGGCCGACCCTTCGCCAGGCCCTGAAAACACTCGAACGCGAGGGGCGCATCACAGGCGAACACGGAAAAAAACGCCGCATCACGAATGACGGGGATGCGGATACGGACAACGTTTCCAACAAAACCATCGCCCTTCTCTCGCCCCTTCACCTGGATGCCCTTCCTCCCTTTGTTCTCTTCTGGATAGACGAGCTGCGCTCGCACCTGGCCAAAGTTGGGCAACACCTTGAGTTCCATACGAGCAGCGCCTGCGCAGCGCAGCACCCGGAACGCGCTCTCGAAGGCATTGTCCAGAGCAATCCGGCGAATCTCTGGATTCTTCTCCTCTCGAGCTACAACGTCCAGCGCTGGTTCTGCGAACACCGCATTCCCGCCCTCATCACCGGATCCTGCGCCCCCGACGTGCGCCTGCCCTCTATCGACGTGGATTACCGGGCGGCCTGCCGCCACGCCGCCGGCGTCTTCCACCAGCGCGGACACCAGCAACTCGCCCTCATTATCCCCGCCGAAGGGCTTGCGGGCGACGCCGAAAGCGAAGCGGGGTTCCTCGAAGGCTGTAAGAACGGGACCGCGCCCCTCATTATCCGCCATGACGGCACGCGCGAACACCTCATCCGCAAGCTGGAGGCAGCCTTTCGCCAGAAGACACCCCCGAACGGCTTTCTCGTGGCCCGCGCCGGACACGCCCTCACGGTAATTTCCTATCTGATGCAAAGGGGTGCCCGCATTCCGCAGGAGTGCGCGGTCATTTCCCGGGACGACGAGCCTTTCCTCGATTTCATGACCCCGACAATGGCGCGCTACAACACGGACCGGGTCGCCTTCGCCCGGCGCCTCTCGCGCACCGTCCTGCAAATGGTGCGGGCGAAATCGCTTCCCCCTCATCCCATTCGCCTCATCCCCAATCTCGTGGACGGCGGAACGGTTTGAAGGGGCGGTAATGCCCGGCAGAGGCGACCGATCGCACCGGAGACGAAGGGGCCGTTGTGAGGTCTCCTCAATAAAAACTCCCCTCCATTTCTTCCTTTCTCTTTCCCATCCGCAACCTGACCGCGCAGGCGGTCTCCGCAAAGAACCAAGAAACAAACAAAGACACCCGCGATGCCTCCCCTATCGACTGCCCAACTCCATAAACTGAAGCGCTGGAACACCCCCTCGATCGCCAACGCGCTCGAGCAGGTCAGCCGCGCCGATCCGCTCGGTCTCATCAATCTGGAAGAGACACGGGATTTCATGCCCGAACTTGGCCACATGGTCGGTTACGCCATGACCGTCGTGATCTCCGGCCGGGACCCCGCCCCGAAACACGAACAGCCGGAAAATTTCGCTCACTACCGGGAATACCTGGCCTCACGCCCCGGCCCGAAAATCGTCGTTGTGCAGGACATCGACCGGCCCGCCTGCTACGGGGCCATCTGGGGCGAGGTCGGTGCCGTCACGGCCCGCGCCCTCGGCTGTGTGGGCACGATCACCGACGGGGCCATTCGCGACCTTGACGAGATGAAAGCCGCCGGGTTCAAGGCCCTTGCCCGCCGCCTTGCCGTGAGCCATGCCCACTGCTGGCCCCTGCGCTGGGGCGTGGAGGTTGAGGTCTTCGGCACCAAAGTCCGCCCGGGCCAGCTCATCCACGCGGATAAACATGGGTTTATGATCATTCCGCCCGACGGGCAAAAACGGCTCCTCGAAGCCGCCCGCTTTATGGACGACAACGAATGCAATACCGTCATTGCGGCGGCAACCGAATGCGCCGGCCGCGCAACCGAAGAACTCCTGGCCGGCATGAAAACCGCCGGGGCCCGCTTCAGCGCGGCGACACGCCGTCAATTCAACCGCGGAGGGGAGTGGAAATGAGAAAGTATTACAGTCGAAGAGAGAAATCCGAAATGCTCTGGATGGCGAAAGTAGGCGGGCTGATTGATCGCCCGCCCGCAGGGGCGTGTCGAAGGCAAGGAGCGCCTATGGCAAGAGGACGCGCGCCGGCAAACACTCAGTCCCCGCCGTCCGGGGATGAATCACCCGGACTACCGAACTCCGCTGCGAAACAACGCAGGTTACCGGCTACCAGTGGGCAACGCCTCTTCCGCCCGCTTTTTCAGGGTGCTCTCCTTCTCGCCCTCCTCGGGGCAGCCGGGGCCATGGCTTCGACACCGCTCGTGAGCGGCGAACGGCTGACCCTCGGGGGCGACGGGCGCGGCCCCGTTTCCGCCGGCCTGTCCACTTACCCGCTGGGCATGGCACAACTGCGGGAGGGTGAGCCTCCGGTGGTTTTCATCGTCACCGGCCGCTTCAGCCGCGAGCCCGGTCTCTTTGCCTACGAGTGGCGCGGGGTGCCCGGAGCGCCCGTTCTCGGCGCACGCACCCTCGTGACCTACCCGGCCGATCCGAGAGTGGCTCCGCCTCCCGGTGTGATCTTCCAGGCGGGCAACGGCAGCGTCTACGGTTTCTGGATTCTCGACAGTGCCCTCGTGCGCACCCGCTTCGACGAGGCGAAAAACGAATTTGTTCCGCTCCCCGTCCGCCCGCTCCCCGTGGGCGGCCTCCCCGGGACGGCGCCAAATCCGCGCACCAACCCCGATGGGCGCGCCGTCGAGCGCATCGGCATCCGGGAGCGCACCGACGGCAGCCTTGAGCTGCTCCTCTCCGTGCCGGACCCGGTCGAGTATTTCCAAGGAGGGCTGCTCTGGGGCGGACGGAATGTGCGCCGCGATCCGGACTTTGATCCCTTCGACGGCCGCGGCATCTGGCGCGGCGGTCTCCCCGGCGTATTCCTTTACGCGGGCACACTTCCCGGCCCCGAGGCCGATGTGGAGGAAATCGCCGATCTGCGCCAGGTTTCGCCCACCCAGCGCGAGGCCCTCTTCTCCCACGGCAGCCTCTCGGCCGTCGAACTGCGCGACGACGACCCTGAATGGATCACCGGCTCCTATTACGGAAATCTCTATTACTACCGCGCGCCTTCCGCCGGCGGGACATGGCCCGCCGCCCACCTCGTTCGCGGAAACGACGGGCGGGCCGTGCGCAACGATTACGTCTGGACTTCACCCCTCGCCGTGCCCGGCCAGTCCGGCCGCGTGACCGACCTCATCGTCGGGGGAGAAGGCTCCCTCAACTACTACCGCTTTTTGCACTTCGCCGATGATGGTGCGCCCGTCTACGCCGGGCCTCTCCCGCTTTTTGAGGAGCGCGCCCTCCTCTACACGGGCTCCCTGCCGGTCCTCAACTCCGTTGATTGGGATGGCGACGGGGCGGCGGACCTCATCGTCGGCAACTCCGAGGGGCGCATTCTCTTTTTCCGCAACCATGGGACCAATGCCGCCCCCGATTTCCGCCCCGGCATCCCCCTTGAAGCCGGCGGCCAACCCTTCCATGTCCAGGGAGGCTACGCTTCCCTGCAGGGACCGGATGAGGCCCGCTGGGGCTACGTCAGCCCGACCGTCGTCGACTGGACCGGCAACGGGTTGCCCGATATCGTCTCGAGCGACAAACGCGCCGTGCACTACCTCCTGCAAAATGTCGGGACCCGGAAGAACCCCCGACTGGCCGCCCCCGCCCCCCTCTACGCCGACGGCCTTGACCTGCACGGCACCTGGCGCGTCCGGCCCGGCGCGGCCCGCTGGGGCGAGCGCATGGCCTACGTCAAACTCGATTCCGATGACCAGTTCCGCATCTACTGGCGCATCGACGATGTGAACCTGCGCGACGGCGGCAAACTCCGCCTGGAGGACGGTTCTCCCATCGGGGCAAACTTTATCCACGCCGGCGGCACCGGGCGCACCAAGTTCACCCTCACCGACTGGGATGGCGACGGGGTCATGGACATCATCGCCACAACCCCGCGCCACGGCTCGATCCCCAATCCGCAGACCGGTCTCCCGCAATCGCTCGGCCTGCCGGGAGCCGCCGTGCTCTGGCTCCGCAACACCGGCACCAACGAAGAACCGAAGTTTGCCTTCCCCCGTCTGATGCATTTCCGCGGCGAACCCGTCTTCTTCGGCCAGCACGCCTGTAGCTTCGCCCTCACCGATCTCGGCGGGCCCGGCGGCCCCCACATCCTCGTCGGCGATGAAGAAGGCCGTATCCATTTCTTCGCCCGCGAAGACATCTCCTGGGGTCCCTGACCCACGCCTCTCCAAACCGCAAAAACAGAGCAAGAAGTTGGAGCAAAAGGTTGGAGTCCCGGCTTTAGCCGGTCCCGCTGCCCGGAACCTTCGCCAGCCCGATGCACCTTCCGGGACCAAGCACACACACGGTGGTCGCTCGCTGAAGCTTCGCGCTACGGTAGCTGCATCCTGGCCGGGTCGATAACGCCGCAGCAGGCTGCGGCTGGAGAAAGCGGCAAGAGCTTGCCGCAGTCCAAAGTGCCTCCGGCACGGTCCAAACAATAATGAGACAACTTCCAAGCAAACACTCCACCCTTTGTGCGGTGATTACGATTGGTCGCGCCACCCGTCGCCAATCCCCGCCTACCCGATACACCGGGTCAACGCCGGACTTGCTCCATCGCGTATCCAACGCAACGGCAGCGCCTTCCTTACTTCCCCATGGCCTCCATGACCACCTCGCCGATGCGGCCGCGGTAGAAGCGGCGCGGATTGGGTGCGTGGGCCGGGTTGGGATCGACCCAGATGGTCGGTTCAACACCCAGCGTGACCACATCCACCTCGGTCCATGAATTTGCGGTCAGGTCCGTCGAGGTTTCGATGGCCACGGCCAGGCCCGCCGGGCCGTCAATGGAAAGGGAAAGTACCCCCGCTTCCCGGAAGATGACGATGTTCACCACCGGCGCTTCGGTCGAGGTGAGGACCAGTTCCGTGAGATCGGCGTTCGCATCGTAGCGCGCCTCGAGGCTGGCCCCGGCGACATCGGTATAGATGACCCCTTCCGCGATGGCCGCGTTGAGGAGATCGGCATAGTTCACCACCGTCTCCAATCCGTCAGTGGGCGTAAAGGTGTCCGTCGATCCCGCAACAACCAAAGATCCGCCGTTAAAGGCAATCTTGCCAAAAACCGCGCTCCAGTCGCCCTCGAGAAAGGCCAAGGCGAAATCAAAGGTCGGGTGGTGTTCCATCTGTGGATCCTGCAAGGTTGATCTGTGCATCGCCGTCAAGAGTGAGGAGGCCGCCGTCGCTGATATAGAGCTTTTCGGCATTTACCACAGCGGTTCCCCCGATGTTGAGGGCCGCACCGGCGGACTGCATTCGCAAGCCGCCGGCGTGGCTAGCCGTGCCGGTGTTTCGCGCCAAATTGATAACGCCCCCCGTCATGTTCAAAGTTGCCGTCGCTGTATCATTGTTGGCAAAGCCCATGCGGTCGGCGGCGATCTCGCCGCCGGACATCGTAACCGTCACGTCCGCACGCGCGCCTTGGCCAAAGCCGATGAATCCGGTCGCCGCATCAAGGAGACCGCCGGAGATGTTCACCGCAGCCACGGCATCCGCTGCAAAGGCCACGCGCACGCTGCCCCGGCTGACAATCGCGCCGCCGGAGAGCTGGAGCGTGACTTCGCTTTCCGCCCCTTCGCCAAAGCGAACATTGTTAGCTGTGAGAAAAGCCGTGTCGGCCATGCTCACCGCCACCGTGACGCCCCCCGCGTTGCCGCCGAAGGTAATGTTTCCAGCCTCGACATCAAGGACGCCGTCTCCGGATAGATTCAGCGCCGAGGTCGCCACACCGGCGTTTCCGTCGCCGGAAAACTCCGCCGCGCCCCGCCGCACATTCATCCGGCCCCCGGAAATGTTGAGCGTGCCGTTCCCGCCCTCACGGTGGCCAATGAAGAGACCGTCACTGCGGTTGCTTTGCGTTGTCACATTAACCGTGCCGTCGATGAGGTTGAAGAAACTCCCGGCGTTAGCCGTCTGCCCGACATACAGCCCGTAACCCATTTCCAACAGCCCGCCGCCATCAATCGTAACGGTGCCCGACCCGGTGGCCGTGTCCCGACCGATTCGCAGATTGCGGGTGATCCCAACGGTTCCACCGTTGATGAGCAGTTCGCCCACCACACCCACGGGCGCGGACTCCGAATCGCCGACGAGGATATTGCGATCCACCCCGAGGATAATTTGCCCGGGGCCAACAACAGCGCGGTCGGCTCCGGAAAGATTGACCTGCCAGTTGTTCGTGGAGGAATTCCAGGAGAAGGGTTGGCCGTTCCATCGACGACCCAGTTCGCCCAGTTCGCGAAATCGTTGTTTCCGAGGGCGTTGGTCCAGACCTCAGCCGAGGCCGGGGCGGCGATGAGAGCAAGAAGGGCGAGTTTAGGGGCGGAGGAGTAGTTCATGACGAGAATGCTTCGAAGGGGTTTGGGGTTCGTGGTAAGTTGTGGAAAGAGCACGAAAGATAAACCACGCTCGCGGTAATTTTCCCCCTCTTTGCGGACATCCCAAGGCAATCAAACTGGTCAAAAAACATAACCAAAGAGCCCGTACCGATGGAGAAACTATGACACAGTGGAATCCACCGGAGGGGGCCCAACATACTGCGGGCAAACGGTGCCAAAGGTTGCAGTCCCGTCCCGCGCGATGCGGGACGGTCCCGCTGCCCACAACCCGCGCCCATCCGATACAACGCATAAACGCCGGACCCCAACGCCTACCCACCGCAAAACCAGAGCAAAAGGTTGGAGTCCCGGCTTTAGCCGGTCCCGCTGCCCGCAACCTCCGCCAGCCCGAAACACCTTCCGGGACCAAGCACACACACGGTGGTCGCTCCCTGAAGCTTCGCGCTACGGTAGCTGCATCCTGGCCGGGTCGATAACGCCGCAGCAGGCTGCGGCTGGAGAAAGCGGCAAGAGCTTGCCGCAGTCCAAAGTGCCTCCGGCACGGTCCAAACAATAATGAGACAACTTCCAAGCAAACACTCCACCCTTTGTGCGGTGATTACGATTGGTCGCGCCACCCGTCGCCAATCCCCGCCTACCCGATACACCGGGTCAACGCCGGACTTGCTCCATCGCGTATCCAACGCAACGGCAGGGCCGACGCTTAATTCCCCATGGCCTCCATGACCGCTTCGCCGATGCGGCCGCGGTAGAAGCGGCGCGGATTGGGCGCGTGGGCGGGGTTGGGATCCGTCCAGATCGTCGATTCAACACCCAGCGTGACCACATCCACCTCGGTCCATGAATTTGCGGTCAAGTCCGTCGAGGTTTCGATGGCCACGGCCAGGCCCGCCGGGCCGTCAATCGAAAGGGAAAGTACCCCCGCTTCCCGGAGGATGACGACGTTCACCACCGGCGCTTCATCCGATGTGAGGACCAGCTCCGTGAGATCGGCACCGGCATCATAACGCGCCTCAAGGATACCCCCGGCGACATCGGTATAGATCACGCCTTCCGCGATGGCCGCGTTGAGGAGATCGGCATAGTTCACCGTCACTTGTGTGAGCACGGGCGGTGTCGCGCCGTCGCTCAAGAAGAAAGTGTTGGTCGCGCCGGCGACGACGAGAGACCCGCCGTTGAAACTGATCTTGCCAAGGACGCCACTCCAGTCGTTCGCAACAAAGGCCCTTGCAAAATCGAAGGTGGGGTTTTCCCCATCGGTTGAACCCTTCACATCAATGAGAGCATTACCACTGAGGGTGAGAAGGCCACCGTTATCGATCCACAGTTTTTCCGTATCGATCAGGGCATTACCGCCAATATCAAGAGTCGACGATCCCGGACCCATGCGAAACGCACCGGTTGTCGTGGCCGTGGATTCGCCCGAACGCACGACCTGGATGACACCGCCTGTCATGTTTAAAATGGAGGCACCGTCCGCATTATTGGAGAAACTTAGGCGGTCGGCAATGATCACACCGCCGGACATGTTCACAGATACATTTGTCCCGGCGGCTTGGCCCATGGTCATAAACCCATTCGCAGCGGAGAGAACCCCACCGGAAACATTCAGGGAAACCGTCGTATCGGCCCCGAAGCCAAAGCGGGCATTTCTCCCTGCAACCAGGGCGCCATCGCCGGATAGGTCGAGCGTCACTTCGGCATTTTGCCCCTCCCCGATCCTCGCATCCCGACCGACGTTCAACTGCCCGTTGTCGAAGATGCTGACGGTCGACATGGCGTTTTCACCGGCGCTCACCTCCGCATCGATACCTGAGCCGAGGGTGAGAATCGCGTTCCCCGAAATACTGACGGTGGCCACGCTGTCGAGCCCTCCCCCGATATTGGCAATGGCGGTCGGAAAGTTGATCACGGCCGAGCCGGACATTTCGAGAATGCCGGTCGTCCCATCCGCACCCACATCGAGCCTGTCGTTGGCATTTGTGCGGGCACTGTTGGCATTGATGGTCCCGCCGCTGACGACGAGGGTACCGGTGGAACCGCCGTCTTGCCCGATATTGATGCCCCGGCCAATATTCATGATCCCGTTGGTCATGGTCAGTTTGCCGTCAAAGCCATCCGCCCCCAGGCGCAAGACCCGTTCAAAGCTGATCGTGCTCCCGTTTATCTCCACTTCACCATCCCCCCCTTCAGACCGGCCAATGGCAAAATTGTTGTTGAGGAAGAGCGTATGGCCATCACCGAGAATAGCCCGATTGACCCCGTCAAGGGCAACAATCCAGGTATTCCCGGTGCCGGACCAGTTGGCCGGGTTGGCAAAGTCGTTGTCGCCGGCAAAGTTGGTCCAAAGATAATTGCCAAAGGCGGGAGCGGTGAGGAAAGCCGCGAGGGTTATTTTTAAAAGAGTCGTGTTTCTCATTATAGTGTTTTTCAGGGAGGTTTTTGAACAAGGAATCCGTATGCATAAGGGCACACACGAGCTTCTCATCATTGGCGTGGAGGCGAGATCCGCGACAGGATCAAACTGGTAAAATGACCTCACCAAAAAGACCGGGCCGGTGCGTCTTGCGCACCGGCCCGGTAAACCCCAACGGATACCTCTCAACTCGTTACAACTCGATGAATCCTCCCGTGCTCACGACGTAGAGAAGGCCTGGAAAGCCATCGAAGGCGAAGATCCAACCCAACTCCACGGAGTAAAAAACAAGCACATCGTTACTGCGCCCGCCAAAGTAAAGCCAGCCGTTGGAAGCGTGATAGACCCAGGGAAAGGCAGAATACTCGATAAAACCAATGAGCTCAGAGTAGGTCCAGTTCACCCCCTCAAACCCATAGAGCCAACCGAGTTGGTCGTCGCGTATCCATTCGTTCGGAATGGTCACGACCGGAGGAAACTCGGCAGCCGTGCGCCCGGAGGCGGGCGTGGACCAATCGGAGAAACCACCGCTATTGGCGGCGCGGACGCGATACTCATAAAGCGTTGCGGCATCCAAACCGCTATCCATGACCCCGAGGTCGCTCGTCTCCAGAACCAAGTTCCAATCCGTGTGGCTCTCGCGGCGGCGCTCCAGACGATAACTCTGAACCGTTCCGAGAGCGGCCTCCCAGGAAACCGACAATGCCCCGGAGGAAACCGTGGCCACGGCCAGACCCGTCGGCACAGAGGGCGGCGGGACCACAAGAACGACTTCGGTCCGGTCGGCGCCCGCGTCATAGCGGGCTTCCAGAGGCAACCCGAGATCGGTGTAAATAATCCCCTGGGCAATGGCAGCGTTGAGGAGTTCAAGGTAGTTCACCGTCACGGGCGTGAAAGTCGGCTCCTCGGCCCCGTCGCTCAGTTGGTAGGAATTCGTCGCCCCCGCGACAACAAACGTTCCGCCGTTGAAGGCGATCTTGCCGAGAACCGGACTCCAATCACCCCGGGCGAAAGCCGTGGCGAAATCGAAGGTCGGGTTCTCCCCATCGGTGGAGCCGGCGATGAAGATGTGCGCATCGCCGCTGAGGGTGAGCAACCCGCCGTCCGCGAGGAAGAGCTTCTCCGCGTGGATCTCCGCCGTTCCGCCGATGTTGACGCTGGCGCCAGGCGATTGCAGACGCAGACCTCCGGAGTGGGTGGCCGTACCCACCGTCCTTGCCAGGCTGATGCGCCCACCGGTCATGTTGAAGACAGTCGAGACGGCCTCCCCATGAGGGTTGTTGGCCACTCCGATGCGGTCGGCGGCGATCTCACCGCCGGTCACGTTGACCGTCACCTCCGCGCGGGGTCCTTGGCCAAAGCCGATGAAGCCCTGGCGGGCTTCGTAGAGACCACCTGAGATATCGACCGTAACCTGGCTCTCGATACCGTAGCCGAAGCGGGATGCGCCCGCTGTCGTTGCGATCCGGCCACCCGTCATCGTGAGGCTGGAGGTACTTTGAATCCCTGTACCGAAATCCACGCTGTCACGAGCCTCAATCAAGGCATTCTCCGAGACATTCACGTGTGCGGTGGCCACGCCATCGTTGCGGGCAAATTGGATGAACCCGGCGGAAAAAGCACCTTCATCATCTTCCACCCCCGTGGCCCTGAGAATGCCATTGCCGGATATATTCAGGAAAGAAGTCGACTCGTCGCTTCCGCCGTCGGAAAAGCGAATCCGGCGGGCGGCAATCATCTCGCCGCCAAGGATGTTCACGGTGGAATAGGTTTGCGCCTGGTGCGCCACTTCCAGATCTCTCGTCGCTCTGACCGTCCCGTCGATCAAGGTGAAGGTGTTCCCGCTGTTCAGGCTTTGACCGAAAAACAAATCTTGCTCGGAAGTCAACTGACCGCCGCCGTCAACGGTGACAAGGCCGAGACCGGTGATGCTATCGCCCCCGCGGGCTGTGCGAAAGTTCCGCGTAACAATCAAATGGCCGCCCGTGGTGATGAGCAGCTCGCCCTCGGTGTCGGTATCACCCACGCGGACATCCCGTTCGACCCGGAGGACAGAGGAGAGCACCGCCCGGTCCGCGCCTAGAAGATTGACATCCCATTCGTGGTTGCCCGTCTCAAATCCGGTGGGGCCGCCGCCCCAGTTGCCGAGATTGGCGAAGTCGTTGTCGCCGAGAGCATTGGTCCATGTATAGGTCGCCGCAAAAGCGGGTGAAACAAACAGCGCGGAAAGGCTGAGTTTCAGAAGGGGCATATATTTCATAATGAGGTTCTCCAGGAGGTTGTTTGATAAGGGAGGGTATTGACGCGCGCACGATGGCACACTACCCGACGATTCTCCCTGCCCCCGTCGCAACTTCAAGGGCATCGCACTGGTAAAAGCTCCTTACCGCTGCCCGATTCCTTCGCGCCCACCCAGAGCAAAAGGTTGGAGTCCCGGCTTTAGCCGGTCCCGCTGCCCAAATCCCACGCCCAACCGATACACCGCGTAAACGCGGGACTCCAACCCTATCCACCGCAAAAACAGAGCAAAAGGTTGGAGTCCCGGCTTTAGCCGGTCCCGC
>JAFIGE010000131.1 GCA_020831585.1 Opitutales bacterium
ATCACTTTCACATCTTCGTGCGGCTGGATCCGAAGGAGACGGAGGATTTGGACGACGCCGGGCTGTTGGAGCGCTTTCGGGCGCTCTATGGTGGGACGCGTTGCGCTTCACTGGGGCTGGATGCGGATGATTTGGAGGTGATTCTGAAGAAGAATGGGGACTCCGCAGTGGGCATTCGTCGACGCTTGAAGGCGCGGATGGGGGATGTATCGGTCTTTATGCGGGAGGTGAAGACGCGCTTCACTTTGTGGTATAACGGGGATCGGGGGACGGTGGGGACTTTCTGGGCGGAGCGTTTCCGCAGTGTCATCGTGGAGGCGGATACGGAGGCGCAACGGATAGTGGCGGCGTATATCGATCTAAATCCGGTGCGGGCAGGGCTGGTGGAGGATGCGGGCGATTATGGTTTCAGTGGGTTCGGGGAGGCTTGTGCGGGTGGCTCGGCAGCGCGGCGGGGGATTGCCCGGATCGAGGGCAAGATGGCTTGGACGACCAAATGGCATAAGTGCTACCGTGCGCGGTTGTGCAGCCGGATGGGTCCTGGAATGCGGCCTCTTCGGAGAGACCAGAGGACCGCAGCAGCCGGTGAAACGAAGGAGAAAGCGATGCCCGGAGCGGGCCTGAGGGAAGAATCGAGGCTTCTCTCGAAGATCCGCGCTTTCAGTGAGAGCTGGGTGGTGGGGTCGGTAGCTTGGGTGGAAAGCTTTTGTGCGGCCAATGGCTGGCTGGGCTTTCGAAGGGGAAGGAAGCCCCAACCGCTCGTGGAGGACGGCGGAGCCGACTTCGCGAGCGTCGCGAAACGCCCCTGAAAAAGGTGACAGCCTTCGTGATCACACCCTTTTTCCGGGTCGCAGGCGGGACATGCTTGACAGAAGGGCCCGGGAGGCGTGTGTTGGGTGGTTTTTCACTGAAAGGAATTTGTCATGGGTCCCACCTACCGTCCATCAAAACTGCGCCGTGCGCGCCAATTTGGCTTTCGTGCCCGTAACGCCACCCGTGGTGGCCGCAAGGTTCTCGCCGCGCGCCGCGCCCGTGGCCGCAAGCGCCTGAGCGCAAGCGTCTGATAGCCCCGTTTCCGTTCGGGTCCTTTTCCCGGTGAATTCGGATGCGCAGCGGCGGGGCCTTCACCCGTCGAATCGCTTGCGTACGACCGGGCGAATTTCAGCTGTCCGTGAAAAGGGCAGGGGATGGGAGTGCGGACCTTTCCGAATCCAGTGGCATTTTCGCGAACCTCAGGGAATCCCATTGGAAAACGAAGCGGCGCACCCACGGTTTGCCGTAATTGCTTCGCGCCGTGTGGGCGGGGCGGTTGCCCGCAATCGGTGCAAGCGCCGCCTCCGTGAGCTCTTTCGTTTGCACCAGCACGATTTGCCTCCGCTGTGTGATCTCGTCTTCATCGCCCGCCGCCGGTTGCTCGTTTCGACTTGGCCGGAGGTGCGGAGTGCTTTCGAGCGGGGGTTTGAACAGATTTTGCGCTCGGCCTCTCCAAAAACCGGTGATCCGCATGATTGAACGCGAGGAGAGTCGGGTGGAGGAACAGGCCTCGTGGGCGGCACTGCCGTTGATGGCCTTGGTGCAGATTTACCGCTACACGCTTTCTCCCCTTTTGCATTGGCTGGTTCCCGGCAGCGGTTGCCGCTTCGCTCCTTCCTGCTCCGCCTATGCCCTCGAAGCCTTGCGCACCCATGGTGCGCTGCGGGGGACGTGGCTTGGCTTCCGGCGTTTTATGCGCTGCCATCCCTGGGGCGGGCACGGTTTCGACCCGGTGCCACCGGCGGACCGGGAACCCGCCTGTTGTGACCGGAAAGCAAACACGGCTCATCGTCCTTGCGGCAGCGACTGATTTCCCTTTGCCTGACACCTTTTTCGCAATTTCCACCCTATGGATAAAAAGCACATTCTTCTCGGCGTTTTCTTTCTCGTGGCGGCCTTCGGGTTGATGACCTGGAATTCCGCGCAGGAACAAAAGGCCCGTGAAGCGCGCCGCGTTTTCGAGGAACAGCGCCGCGCCGCCGAAGCCGCACGGGCACCGGCAGAGGATCCGGAAATCCTGCCGGGCGAGCGCACGCGGGCGCGCCCCCCGATTGTCGATGGCGATGAGTTGATTGTGCGGGCCGCTCCGTTGGAAGGCGATCTGCACGCCCCCTCCCCGGAAGGCACGGAGCCCGAACAAGTCCGCCGGGCACCTCCTGCGGTGCCACACGTCATCGAAACCGCTGCCATGCGGGTGTTTTTTGATGTTCGCAAGGGAGCGGTGGACCGGATCGAATTGCTGCGGTATCCCGACACGCAAGGGCGGCCGGACCCCTTCGTTCTCAACAGCGATGCACCCTTCGCGGCCCTGGCTCTCGGGCGGGAGACCGCTGCTGGTTTCACTCCATTTGCGCCCAACTACGAGATCATCGACAGCGGCGCGCGCCATGTGGTCTTCTCCGCCTCCTTGCGTAACGGCCTCACCATCGAGCGTGAGTTCCGGTTAACGGACAGCGACGAAGGGCCCGATCCCTATACCATCGAGCACAGCACGCGCTTCCGCAACGAGACCGACCAGGCCCTCACGCTCGACCGCCTCTTTATGGTGATTGGGACGGCTTTTCCAACCGATGCCGATCCGTGGGGCTTCAACCTGAACGCCAGTTTCTCCGATGGGCGGAAATACCGCTCCATTCCCGCCAGCCGCTTTCGCGATGGAGGTTTCCTTCTCTTCACTTCACGGGCGCGCGAGCGGGATCAGCGCGAAGTGCCGATCGCCTGGGCGGCGGTGAAAAACCAGTTCTTCACCACCATCCTCACGCCCAGCGTTCCGGCGGCGGGGATCATCGCCCGCGGAGTGCCGGTTTCTCCCGGACCTTCCGGTGACGACAAGGTGGGGATCATCGCAGCCGTGCAATTTGCCGTGCCGACGATTGCACCCGGTGAGACGGAGGCCATTGACCTCTCCTTCTACGGCGGCCCCAAGAGCTTCGGCCGCTTGTCGCAAATGGAGCAGGGGCAAGAGGATGTGCTGCAGCTCGGTTGGTTCATGGGGCTCTACCTTGGCATCATATCTTTTACCGCGAAAGCCCTCCTTACCCTCATGAATTGGCTGCACTTTCTGGTGCCCAACTGGGGGGTGACCATTATTCTCACAACCATCGTCATCCGTCTTCTTCTCTGGCCCCTCACGGCCAAGGCCGCGAAGGGTTCCAAGCGCATGCGGAAGCTGGCCAAGCCCATGCAGGAACTGCGGGAAAAGTACAAAGACGACTCCCGCCGCATGAATGAGGAGATGATGAAGTTCTGGAAGAAGCACAAGATCAACCCCATGGCCGGTTGCTGGCCCATGCTCGTCCAGTTGCCCATCTTTATTGCCTTTTTCAACCTCATCCGAAGTGCCTCGGAACTGCGTTTCGCCCCCTTTCTCGTTATCTCCGACCTCTCCATGCCGGACCGTTTGATTACATTCGGTGAGGCCTCCCTTCCTATTATCGGGAACTCGCTGAACGTGCTTCCCTTCCTCTGGCTGGTCTCGATGTGGTTCCAAATGAAGCTCATGCCGCAGCCCGCCGTGGACAATGCCCAGGCGAAGATCTTCATGTTCATGCCCTTCATTTTCTTCCCCTTCACCTACATCTTTTCCAGCGGCCTCGTGCTCTATTGGACGACAACCAACGTCTTCTCGATCTTCCAGCAGTGGATCATCAACCGTAGCCACGATGAAGAGGACGATGTAATCGAAGCCGAACTCGAAGCAGCGGAGAAGAAGAAAGCGGCCGCCCCCCAAGGCCCGCTCATCTCCAAGAAGAAGAAAAAGAAGCCCGAAGATCCCCGCAGCGGCGGCCTCGGCGGTCTAAAACGCAAGTAACCGACCGCGCTATTCCGCACGCCTCCGGTTCACGCAACGCTCACGCAGGCGCGGAAGCAGCTCCTCTCTGAACTTCTGACTCAAGCTCATCCACTTAGGCACGGGTGCGCGATGAACCGGGGCCGCTTTGGCTTGCGGGGCTCGCCGCGGCCCTCTGCACGGCATTTGGAATGCGCCGGTCGGGTGCGATGATCCGCCCCCGCATCTTTCCTGCCGAAGGTCTGCGGGCAACCCACGTTCCTTCCTGCGCCAGCTGATGCGGCGAACTCTATAAACGCGGTAAAAATACTTGCGGTTTGTAGGTGTTCAGAAAGGCGGGAGGGGTGTGCAACTCAAAATGGCGAGTTTGCGCGTTGGGTGGTGGTGGGCTTTTCTTGTGAAGGCAGGGGAGGGTTTGGAGATTTTGCGTGCTTAGCGGGCGCGGGGGCGTATGGTGGCGGTCTTATGGTGAAAGAAGTTCTCAAACTCCTGCTTGAAGGGGAGGCTGTTTCCACGCCGCGCATGGCTGCTGTTCTCGGTGCGTCCGAGGCCGATGTGGAGGCGGCGCTGGAGGCGCTGAGCACGGAGAAGACCCTGTTGGGTTGGCGTCCGGTGATCAACCCGACGGCGGTGGCGGAGAACCAGGTGGATGCGCTCATTGAGGTATCGGTCACGCCGGAACGTGGCGGGGGTTTCAACCGCATCGCCCAGCGCATCGCCCGGTTTGATCAGGTGCGGACGTGCTACCTGATGAGCGGCGGATACGACCTCATGGTGGTTGTGCGCGGAGCCAATTTGCTGAGCATTGCGACCTTTGTGGCGGAGAAGCTCTCGACCCTCGGCGGCGTGCAATCCACGGCGACGCGCTTCATGTTACGCTGTTACAAGGAGAGCGGATTTCTCATTGAGTCGGCGGAGGCCGATGAGGGTCGCCCGGCGGTGAGCCCGTAAGCTTTTGAGAGGAGATCCCTTGATATGAGTTCCCTTTCCCACGAACGTTTCCTGGCCGATCATGTGCGCACTTTGCCGCGGTCGGGCATCCGCGATTTTTTTGCCATTGTGCAGAAGATGCCGGACGCCCTTTCCCTCGGTATCGGCGAGCCGGATTTCATCACTCCCTGGAATATCCGCGAGGCCGCGATCTACTCCCTCGAGAAGGGCCGCACGAGCTACACCGACAACTTGGGTCTGCTGGCCTGCCGCAAGGCGGTGACCCGCTACATCGAGCGTATCTTCGGCATGAGCTATCACCCGGAGAAGGAGTGTCTCATTGGCATCGGGGTCAGCGAGACGATGGACACGGCCTTGCGGGCGGTGATCAATCCGGGCGACCGCGTGCTCTACCACGAGCCTTGTTATGTGAGCTATGCGCCGGGCATTCGCCTGGCGGGCGGTATTCCTGTGGGGGTGCCGACCTATGCTGAGAATCAATTCTCGCTCAATGTGGAGGATTTGGAGAAGGCGTGGCAGCCGGGAACCAAGGCGCTCATTCTGAACTTTCCGACAAATCCAACGGGCGGGGTGGTTGAGCGCGAACGCCTCGAACGCATTGCCCGTTTCGCCGAGGAGAAGGATTTGCTCGTCCTTAGCGACGAAATCTACGCGGAGCTTACTTATGATGGCGAACACACAAGCATTGCCAGCCTGCCGGGAATGCGTGACCGCACGATCTTTTTGCACGGTGTTTCAAAGGCGTTTGCCATGACGGGCTTCCGCATTGGTTTCGCCTGTGCTCCGCACGCTATCATTGAGGCGATGATGAAGGTGCATCAATACTGCATCATGAGCGTGCCCATTTTCACGCAGGAGGCGACGATCGAGGCCCTCACCCATGCGGATGATTCGGTGGCGGAGATGCGCGCGAGCTACCAGCGGCGGCGGGATTTCCTCGTTCGCCGGTTCAACGCCATGGGCCTGCCCTGCCACCTGCCGCAGGCTACTTTTTATACCTTTCCCTCGATCGCGGGAACGGGCCTCAACGAACACACTTTCGCCACCCGTCTCCTTCAGGAGGAGAAAGTGGCGGTCGTTCCGGGGACGGCCTTTGGTCCGAGCGGCGCGGGCTTCGTGCGCGCCAGCTTCTCCACCCGCTATGAAAAAATCGAGGAAGCCTGCGACCGCATGGATCGCTTTGTCGGCAAGCTCCTTCAGGCTCCGCTCGAAGCGGTCCGCTAATCTCCGCCATGTCCTTTCGTTTACCCAGTATCGCCCTTGTGGGGCGCCCCAATGTGGGGAAGAGCCGTTTGTTCAATCGCCTGGCGCGCCGTCGCTTGGCGATTGTGCACGACCAACCGGGAGTCACGCGCGACGTCCAGGCCACCGAGGTCGACAACCACTACACGCTTCTTGATACGGGAGGTATTGGTCTCGTGCCGGAAATGTCGCTCAAGGAGATTGTGTCTGCGGCTGAGGAGCAGGTGTGGTTTGCTCTGGAGGCGGCGGATGTGATCGGGTTCGTCGTCGATGTGCGGGATGGCCTCACGCCCCTCGATATGCAAATCAGCCAGCGCCTGCGGGCGTCCGGCCGGCCGCTTGTTCTCATTGTGAACAAGGCGGATACCGAGCGCCTGGAGGATCGTATCAGCGAATTTGATACACTTGGTTTCGAGCGGGTCGTCCCCGTGTCGGCGGAACACGGGCGCAACGAGTCTGTCTTGCGGGAGGTCTTCGAGGAGCTGGTGGGTCCACCGCCGGAAGAGTCGCCGGACGCTCCCCTGGAGCGCGTGAAGATTGCTTTTGCGGGCAAGCCCAATGTGGGCAAGTCGAGCTTGTGCAATGCCCTGCTCAAGGAGGAGCGTTTGGTCGTGAGTGAGGTGCCGGGGACGACGCGCGACTCCATCGCCCTCAATCTCGACTACCACACGAGCGACGACCAGATCCTTCCGTTTCAACTCGTGGATACGGCGGGCCTGCGCAAGCGGGGGAGCGTGGATACCTCAGTGGAGTTCTTTTCAAGTGTGCGCACCCGCGGTGTGATTGAGCGGGCGGATATTGTCTTTCTGGTGATTGATGCCATTGGCGGAGTGACGCGGTTTGACAAAACCATCGCGGGCGAAGTGATGGAGGCGGGCAAGTGCCTGGGTATCATCGTAAACAAATGGGATCTCGCCGTGGCGCGTTGGCAGGAAGCACCGGTGAGCGGCTTTGAGACGATTGATGATTTCCGCAAAGAGTTTGCCCGGGCGGCCCGCGAACAGTTGTTTTTCACCCCGGAGTCTCCGGTCATCTTCACCTCCGCGCTGACCGGCTATGCGATCGAACGGATTCTCCGGACGGCCCGGCGACTGCGCGAGTTGTCGGGGCGGCAGCTCCCGACTCCGCGCGTCAATCGGTTGGTCGAGCGGCTGATGATGGAGCGCACGCCAAAGATCGTGAAAGGGGCACGCTTCAAAGTCTACTATGCTGTGCAGACGGGTGTCCGGCCCTTCCGCTTCCGGCTCTTTTGCAACCGCGCCACCAAGCTCGACGACAGCTACCGGCGTTATTTACAGAGCGCCTTTATTAAGGAGTTCGGGCTCGACGGGTGTCCCCTGCGTTTTGAATTGCGCGGCAAGGAGGTGCGCTACGCCAACAAGACCAAGCCGCGGGGCTGACCTTTTCTAGCGCCCCCCTAGCCCACCCCAGAGGGGCCGGGAAAACCGATTCTTGGTTGTGCAGGCTTGACGGGCGCGGATCCGGGGGAAGACTGGCCGGTCATAAACGTTCCGTAACCGCTGCGACGATGAGATTTCTTCTGCCCTTCTTTTTGGCGCTCCTTGTGTGCGGGTGCTCTATGCGGACGCAGCTCGTGTCGGTGGAGAGTGTGCCTCCGGGGGCTACCGTGGTGATCAATGGAGAGGTTGTGGGGGCAACGCCTTTGCAGGTGGAGTTGCCCATTCGCCAATTCTACACAGTGCGCTTTGAGCGCCTGGGTTTTGCCCCGGCAGAGACCATGCTGCGCCCGGTTCCAAACGGGAATGCGGAGAATTTCATCCGCTTTGGTCTGCTGGAGCGGGTGGGGCATTACGAGAAACTTTCGCCCAATCCAGTTCGCCTGGAGCTCCACCCCGTGCGGATCACTCCGCGGTTGGGGGAGGATGCGGTCTCGGCTTTTGCCGCGCGGGTGCGGGAGTTTGACCGGTTCCTGGAAGATGGATTGATCACGCACCCCGAGCATCGCCGGCTCGTTGACCGGTTGCTGCTCCTGGTGCCTTGATTGGCTTTCGCCTGGCCGGGTCGGTCGGGGTTGAGCGCGTTTGGCTGTCGTTTGCTCATATTCTGCGCTTGCGCTTTGGGCAGGGAGGGATTCGCTCGTTTTCCCTTATGGCACTCGAACCCGAAACCCGTAACCAAATCGAAGAAATTGCAAAGCGCGCCGGATATCTTTGGAGGTATCTTTGACGTCGCCAGCAAGCAACAAACCCTGAAGTCCATCGAAGATCAGATGGGCCTGGAGGGCTTCTGGGACCGGCAAGAAAAGGCCCAGGCGCTCGTGACCGAATCCCACCGGCTGAAGTCTGTGGTGGATCCTTTGGTTAAGTTCAACCGCGAGCTGGAGGATATCCGCACGCTGGTGGAGTTGGTCGACGGCTCCGGAGAGGATGAGGCCGCCGAGTATGTCGGCGAGATTGTCGAGTCCAGTAAAGCGCTCAAAGCGCGCTTGGATACCTTGGAATTGCAGAGTTTCCTCTCTGGGAAGATGGACGGCAAAAACGCCCTCCTCAGCATCAACGCGGGGGCCGGTGGTACCGAGTCATGCGATTGGGCCGATATGCTCCTGCGCATGTATACGCGCTGGGCCGAGCGGAGCGGCTTTACCGTGGAAATCGATGATTTGGCCCCGGGCGATGAAGCCGGGATCAGTCACGCCAGCCTCCGCCTTATTGGCCCAAATGCCTACGGTTTTGCCAAGGCCGAACGGGGCGTGCATCGGCTGGTGCGGATCAGCCCCTTCGACTCCAACGCCCGCCGGCACACCTCTTTTTGCGCCGTCGATGTTGTCCCGGAGGTGGACGACGATGTCGATATCGAGATCAACGAAAAAGATCTCCGTATCGATACTTATCGGGCCTCCGGCAAAGGTGGCCAGCACGTCAACAAGACCGATTCAGCCGTGCGTATGACCCACCTGCCGACCGGCGTGGTGGTGGCCTGCCAGCGGGAGCGTTCACAGCACAAAAACCGTGCGGAGGCGATGCGGATGCTGAAGAGCCGCCTCTACGAACGCCGCGAGGATGAGAAGCGCGCGGAAATGGAACGTTTCTATGGCGAAAAGGGCGATATTGGATGGGGTAATCAGATCCGGTCCTACGTCTTCCAACCCTACCAGATGGTCAAGGACCTGCGCACGGGGGTGGAGACATCGAATGTGCAAGCCGTCATGGACGGAGACCTCAACCGCTTTATTCATGCCTGGCTCCGCGCGGGCGGCCCGCTGACAAGAAACAAAGATGTGAAAGTGGAGGACTGATCCTTGCTCCGGGAGGGGGAGGGCGGTAAGTTAGCAGGGTGAGGTATCTTGTCTCATGAACACATCCTTTGAAACCGTCACCATCGAATCCTGGAGCCATTTGCAGGAAGAGTTGTTTGCGGATTCCTGGAACGCGAAGATCGGTCGTTTTCGCTCGCACCACGCTTTTCGCGGCTTGTCCGATGCCCGCTATCCCTTGATCACGACACTGATGCGTCTGGGAGGGCGCTTCGACGAGCTGGAGCGGCACCTTGTGAGGAATTTCCGCAAGTATGCCCATGGGAGTGTGGTGGAGCGGGATTCTTTTTGGCACTGGGTTTCGGTGGCGCAGCACTACGGTTTGCCCACCCGCCTCCTTGATTGGACCAACTCCCCCTATGTGGCGCTTCACTTTGCCACGGCCAATGTTGAGCGCTTCCATGTCGATGGTGCCATCTGGGTCGTCGATCACACCCGGGTGCACCGGGAGCTGCCCGGTGTTTTGCGGGAGGCCCTCGACCAGGAGGGCGCGAGTATCTTCACCGTGGAAATGCTCTCTGAGCGCGTGGCTTCGTTTGAGGAAATGGCGCGGATTTCTCCCGATCCCTTTGTGCTGTTCTTCGAGCCCCCCTCGATCGATCCGCGCATTTATCATCAGTATGCCTTTTTCTCCGTTGCTTCGGATAACCGTTTGGCGCTTGACGATTGGTTGGGGCCGCAGGCGCAGGTCGCCCGGAAATTGATTATTCCGGCCCGTTTGAAGTGGGAAGTGCGGGATAAGGTAGACTTGGCCAATATTAACGAGCGGACGCTTTTTCCGGGTTTGGAGGGCCTCTGCCGATGGCTTCGCCGCTACTATAGCCCGAGTATGGAGTGGACTCCGGAAGAAGAGCGGTGACGCGGTCCGGGCACTGGGATTCCTCTGGAATTTGCCTGAGTTGGAGGTTGAACCCTTCGCTGAAATCTGAGACTCCTTTGCGCGATGGAAAACAGTTACCTTATGCGTTTACCCCTGAAATCCCTCGGCCTTATGGGCCTTTTGTGTTTTGCTTTGCCGCTTTCTCCGCTCGTCGCGGACGAGGCGAATGCTGCCCCGGTGGTGCAGCCGGATGTCCCCGCTGAGGCACCGCCGCCCGAAGTGGAGGCGACCGTTCCCGCCGAAATGGAGCTTCCGGCCGCCCCCTCCTTCGAGCAAATGATGCAATCCGCGCAGGCAGAGTTGCAGATGATTGACCGGCGTCTGAGCACGGCGCAGGAGCAGGTCGTTGAAAATGAAGCCATTCAGGCCCGTCAACAGGAGCTGGAAACGCTCCTCAATGAACGCGTCCTGGCCAAAAATCCGGAGCTGGAGGCGGTAATCGAGCGGAGCCAGGCGCTTTTCGATGAGTTGATCGTCCACCCGGAGCTGCAAAATCCGATGGCGAGCCCCTCGCAGGAGGTGCAGGATAAGATTGAGGAGTACCAATCGCTGGAAATGCAGCTCGCCGGTCCCCGCCAAGAGGTCTTGCAGAGCGAGGAGTTTGTCCTCGCGCAGTCGGCTTTCCGGGAGCTCATTCTCACCGAGATGGAGAAAATCGAGCCCGAGACCCGCCAACTGATTGCGCAGTATGACGCCCTCATGGAGCGTATGCAAGAAGCGATGGAGCGTCAGTCCGCGCCGCGCCGCGCTCCCACCGTCGAACCTGGCAGCAACGGCAACGGACAATAAGCGCCCGGCGATGCCGGAATTGCCGGCAGAATTTGTTGGCATGGGGGCTTTCCTTTCCCTCGCTCCCAGGCGGCGGTGATTCGTCGCGTCCCCCCTTGCGGGGGAGGGGGCGTTCTGGTGCTTGTGGACTTGCGCAAAGAGAACCGGTTTGATCGGATGGCGCCCTTCCCAAGATCCCCGAATCCTTTTTCTCTTCCCCTTGTATGAAAGCCGTGACGAATCCCCGCTTGACTGAAAAAATGCCCGTGTACCCAACGCGGGATCCCGAGGCCCTGGAGGCCGCTTTGCGGCATTTGCGCGATGCTCCATGGGTGCGCTTGGAGGGTGCCCCGGAAACCGAACGGGCCCTCGAGGCTTTTCACGGCGGTGGGCATGCGTGGTTTATTTCGTCGGGCACGGCAGCCTTGGAGGCGATCATGCTCGGGCACGGGATTGGTCCCGGGGATGAGGTGATTTCGAGCCCCTATACTTGGGGCGCAACGATTTCGGCGATCCTGGCTATTGGGGCGATTCCGGTTTTTGCGGATATTGACCGGAGCACCGGCCTGCTGGACGCCCGGACGGTGGAGACCTGCATCACGCCGCGCACCCGTGCCATTCTCACAGTGCATCTCTTTGGATTGGTCTCCGATTTGCGGAGTTTGGCCGCGATTGCGGACAAGCATAGCTTGCTCCTCTTGGAAGACGGTAGCCAAGCGCACGGGGCGCGCCTGGATGGTGTGCCGGTGGGGCGGGGCGGGGCCGCGTCGGCTTTCAGCTGCATGGGCATGAAGCTGCTTGCCGGAACCGAGGGTGGTTACGCGCTCTTCCGCGATGCGGAAGCGGCGGAGGCGGCGAAGCTTTATGGGCAGCACCCGCGTGGTTTGGAGGCCGAGCAGGTCAAACGACTGGGCGAGGCGGGGCTTTTGGATACTTTGCAACTGGGTTGGCGCCCGTGTTCGGTCAGTGCGGAACTGGTCAGGGCGAAGCTTCCCAAACTGGATGGGGAAATCAGTGCCCGGCGGCGCAATGTGGCCCGTCTCCGTGAGCTTCTGGCAGGTGCGCCCAACTTGATTTTTCCGGAGGAGTTGCCGGGCTCGGAAGGGGCCTGGCATCTCCTTTCCATCGCCTTGGAAGATGTCGGCAATGGGTTCCCGCGGGCAGCCTTTTTACGTAAGCTTCAAACGACCGGGGCGGGTGCCTTTGTTTATATCCCAACGCCGATCCACCGGATGCCGCGGCTCAATCCCCACGGGTATGCAGGGCCGCGCGTATTCTGGCACGAAGGTTTGCGACAGGCCGGTGTGGATTACCGCGATACCCATTGCCCCGAAGCGGAATGGCGCAGTGCCCACAGTTTCGAGATGGTCTTCAATTGGACGGTCGACAATCCGGCGGCAATGGAGCAGCTGGCAGCCTGTTTGCGCTGGGCGGCGGACCCGGCGACGGGGACGGATTTTTGAAGCGGCGCGCGGGCGGATGGCCAATAAACCGCAGCCGGATCAGTTGAGCGAAATACGGTCGTCCTCCGTTTTGCCCTGCAGCTGCTGGAACAGGGCGTTGCGCTGGGCACAGCGGTCGAGATAGCCCTCGATGATGCGATAGCGCTCCAGAACGGTGGGCGTGCCGAGGATTTTCTGCTTGGTGGACGGGCAGCTGCAGACGGCGTAAGCCAGGTAATCGACGTAGAGCGCGGGGTCCTCGATCGAGTGCATGAAATCAAGAAACTCCTGCGGCAGGTCATCTTTTCCCACACCCTCGCCCTCAACGCGGCGCCGCAGGGCCGTTTGGCAGGCCTGCAGGGTCTCGGAGTCCGGCGAGAGGTCATCCTCCACCGGGGCGATACGGATGACGCGGTAAGGCTCCTCCGTTTCCACCCCCTCCACGCGCACCCGGGCAATCCCCTGCAGAACAAGATTGGATGTGCCGTCCGCATTTTTGTGGGCACCCCGGATGATGCCCACTGTGGCATAGGCACTCGGCGGCTCCGCCGGATTTTCCGCGCTGTCCGTAACATCGGCTTCGCGGACAATCGCGAAGAGGCGGTCGCCCTCCAAAACATCCTGAAGCATGGCCCGGTAGCGGGGCTCGAAAATGTAGAGGGGCAGCACAATTTGCGGAAACAACACCGTATCCCGCAGAGTCATCGCGGGAATGAGAGGAGGGAGTTCTAGCTCAAAATCCATATTGTAATTTAAGCGGGGAGAGCGGATCGGGCAAGCGGGGGCCTCACTTCATTCCAACCAAAGGTGCGGTTGGAGACGACGCGGGTCCGGATCGGGTGTTTCGGCGAAATAGACGGCGAGCCGGATTGCGCCGAGGCGATCGGAAGGGGTGTTCTCCCGCCGGTTCTGAATCTCCTCAAAAATCGCCTCGGGAGACCGTCCGGCCAGGTCGTGGATCTGCCGGAACCCGCAATCGATCAGATCGCGCACCGTTAACAGGTCGAGCCCGGGAATCCGATTCAGCGGCGATTGGAGGGCTTCGTAATCGACCTTCTTCTTTTTCTTGGGCGGCAGTCCGGGAAACATTTCGGCAACATGGCACGTGCCCCCGGCCGCGCAAGCGCAAGGTGTCGTTCCGCTGGGTTCTTGCCTGCTACAGGCGGACGAAGAGAGGCTTGTCACGGAGGGCGCGTGTCCCGATAAGGTAACCTTCTGTTTCTCCCCTTGTCGGCAAACGCGCCTGTTTGCCCGGCCGATTTGTTGTTAGCCCATGAGCCCTTCCTCTCCTGCATCCCGTCTCGTTCCGCCTGGCGTTCTTTGGCCCTTTGCCTTGGTCACCCTGCTGTTTGCTCTTTGGGGATTTGCCAATGATGTCACCAATCCTCTGGTAAAGGCTTTTCAGGACGTTTTCCTCATCAGCAGCGCTCAGAGCAGCCTGGTGCAGACGGCATTTTATGGCGGCTACGCGACAATGGCCCTGCCAGCCGCCCTTTTCATTCGCCGCTATTCTTACAAGGCCGGGATCATGGTGGGGCTGTGCCTCTATGCAACGGGCGCCTTCATCGCCATTCCGGCCGCCGCATCGGTGAATTTTAATCTCTTCCTCGTCGCGCTGTATGTGCTGACATTTGGATTGGCTTTTCTGGAGACGACGGCCAACCCCTACATCCTTTCCATGGGATCTGCCGAGACAGCGACCCGACGTCTGAATCTGGCACAAGCTTTCAACCCAATCGGATCCCTCACCGGCATGACCGTGGCGAGTTTCTTCATTCTTTCGAATCTGCAGGTTGAGGACTTTCGGGCGGAGGTCGGTGAGTTTCAGGGACAAGTCCGGTTCAGCGAATTGGTTGAAGCGCAAGAGCTGTCCTCTCTACAGGAGTGGATGGTTGCGGAAGAAGCGGCACGGGCGCTCGATCCCGCGATGGTTTTCCTTCGCGATCTACCCTACGATGCGGCCCTCGCCGAGGGGCTTAAGGCTTTTCGGGCGGGTGAAATCAGTGAGTTCCGGGGCCGCCCATTCGGGGAAATGCAGCGGGAGGATCTGCGAATCATTCGCACGCCCTACGTCGTGATCGGGGTGGTCGTGATCGGGGTCCTTCTGGTCTTTTTGCTCACGCGGATGCCCGACACCACAACGCCTAAGGAGGCGCGGTTGGCCTTTTTTCCCACTTTACGCATTCTCCTGCGCAACCGGCGGTATCGGGAGGGAGTCATTGCCCAGGGCTTTTACGTGGGTGCCCAAATCATGTGCTGGACCTTTATCATCCACTACGCGACTTCGATTCTCGGCATGAGTGCGGCCCGTGCGCAGAACCATAACATCGTCGCCATGGTCATCTTCTGCCTCAGTCGCTTTATTTGCACCTTTGTGCTCAAGTTTTTTAGCCCCGGTAAACTCCTTTGCGTGCTCTCTATGGCGGCGGTGGTTCTCCTCTTGGGCGTTATCTTTCTGCCCGGCATGATCGGCTTGTATTGTCTGATGGGTGTATCCGCGTGCATGTCGCTCATGTTTCCCACGATCTATGGCATCGCACTCAACGGAATGGGCGATGAGGCCAAGATCGGCTCAGCCGGCTTAATCTTCGCCATTGTCGGGGGAGCCCTCATGCCTCCTTTGCAGGGAGCCCTGATTGATCTCGGAGGCGCTTCCGGTCTCATCCTCGGTCTGCCCGCAGTCAGCGTATCCTTCATCCTTCCGCTCTTTTGTTTTCTCGTCATCGCTCTATACGGATGGCGCACCTTCCGCATCCATCCCGAACCCGCCGGAAGCCCCCCGTTTTGATCCCTCACCTCCTGAGCCCCGACCAAAAGTCCGCGTCTACTCAAGGCCAGTACAATGTTCTGAATATTTCGATTGACTTTCGCTTGGGTGTTGTTGGGATGGCGGGATGAGTATGGGCAGGAAGTATTGTCGGCGACTGAAGTATCCACGACTGGCGTGCCACCACCTTATTTCGAGGGTGGTGCAGAAGAGGCGGCTGATGGATGA
>JAFIGE010000132.1 GCA_020831585.1 Opitutales bacterium
GCCTCGCTAAAGCTTCAGCCTACGGGACGCACCCCGCCGTGCTCTTTTCGTAGCGCGAAGCTTCAGCGAGCGACCACCGCGCGCCCTCGACAACACCCCACGCATCGGTGCCTCGCTAAAGCTTCAGCCTACGGGACGCTTCCCCGATGGCGTTGGTTCAACGCGAATGAAGCCTCACGCGCAGCATCTCATAGCCATTGGCGCGGGTGTAGGCGGATTCCCGCTCGGTCTTGACCTCCGCTTCGGCCACCTCGATCCGCTCCACACGCTCCGCAAGAAGGCGCAGGAGCGCGCGTACGATAAGACGCGCATGCGCCGCACCGAGGCAGGTATGCACCCCACTGCCGAAAGCGATATGGGGGTTCGGACGCCGGTCGGCGCGGAACGCCTCCGGTTCTGCGAAGATGCTTTCATCAAAATTGGCCGAGGCCCAGCAGAGCGAAACGCGTTCGTCGGGCTGCACTGCCACACCGCCCACGGTCGCGCCCTGCGGGCAAACCCGCCCGATATGCGTGAGCGGGCTGGCCACGCGGAAAAACTCCTCCCCGGCGGTCGTCACGAGCGCGGGATTCGCCCGCAACGCCACCAGAACATCGGGACGCTCGGCAAGGACGGCAAAGATCGCCGCCACGGTATTGATAATCGTGTCCCGGCCACCCGCAAAAACGAGATTGGCGAAACCCATCATCTCTTCCCGGGTCAAGCGCCGCCCCTCCACCTCCGCGCGTGTCAGGGCGGAGAAAAAGTCCTCGTCCGGGCGGGCCTCCGCTTCGTCGAAGCGACGCGCAAGGTAGGTCTCGAGGGCCGACCCTTTGGCCTCTCCATCGCCGACGCGAAAGACATGGGTGCCCCATCCGATCCACTCCTCCGCCTCCGCTTCGTCCACCCCGAGCAAATAGGTGAGCGCGCGCGATTGCAGGGGCAGAGCCAGTTCATGCACGATCTCCACCTCCCCCCGCTCCAGCGACGTGGTGAGAAGTTCGGCCAAAAGCGCCTCCACGCGCGCCTGGTAGTCGGCCTCATCCGGGCGGCGGAAAAACGGTTCGACCAAACTCCGGTAGGCCGTGTGCCGCGGTGGATCGGTCTCAATGGGCAACTGACGGACCGACCGCACCGCCTCCTCCGAGGGAATGGGCACGCGGAACGGTGCGTCCGAACTGAAGGTCTTCCAGTCTTTCGCCGCGAGGCGCACATCGCGATAACGCAGGATCATCGGCACCGGCTTGCCTTGGAACTCCGCCGGGAGCACGCCCGCGTCCTCCCGAGCTTCCTTAAAGGCATCGTGGAAAGGGCAGCTCACAGGGGCTCAACCTCCACCACGAGGCCGTCGAGGGCCTCCGTCAGCTCGATCTGGCAGCTCAGGCGGCTGCACTCATCCACGCCATCCTGGAAGTCGAGGGTCCCCTGCTCGGCCTCGCCCGGCGGTCCCACCCTTTCGAGCCACTCCCGCGCCACCCGCACATGGCAGGTCGCGCATGAGCCGACGCCCCCGCAATCCGCGTCGATACCCTCGACGCCATGCTCGACCGCCGCTTCCATGAGCGTGCCGCAAGCCTGCGGAATCTCGATACGCTCACCTGTAGGAGTGATGAAGGTTACTTTGGGCATTATTTGATTCCTTTCGTTCACGGCCTTTCCACATAGATCGGATACGGTCCAATGGTGAGGCGCAGGTGACCGTCGATCGCCTCGATCACCCGTTCGTTGCCCACCATGTCGGTCAGGCGCGCGCGCTCACCCTCCCAGGGCAGTTCAATCGCGCGCGGGCCCATGACATTCCACAGCACCCACACATCCGGGGACTCCGCCGCCCGCCCATCGGCCTGGTAGCGGTAGGCGAAGAGCCCGTCCGCCCCGTCGTGCCGTGCCTCAAGGAGGCGGGGACGCGGGAGGCGTTCGAGGAGATGGCGCGTGGCATACGCCACCGGCCGCCATGCGAAGGTGTCGCGGTGCATGAAACCGGCGTTGAAACCGTCCGTGTCGTGCAGGTTCATGATGAAGATCCGCTCGACGCCGAGACGGGGGGCGAGGAGGTAAGCGCGGACGACGTAGGCGGCCTGCAGGTCGGGAGTGACGATGTTGCGCACGCGGTTGGCCGTGGCAGGGAAACGTCCGCCGTGCTTTTGCGCCACGGCCCAGCCCAGCTCGGTGTACCAGACGGGTGGCTCGGGCCGGCCCAGCTCCTCGAACAGATCGCGGATGACGGCGCGCCCGTCGGCGATGCTGTAGAGCCCCCAGAAGTTGATTTTCCGCGCTTCCGGCGGCGCGCCCTTATTGTAGGGATGGGTCGCGAGAATGTCGTAGTTGTCGGGCAGATCCGGATAGGCAAGATGGATGTTGCGAATGAAACGCTTGTCGGCGAAATCCGCTCCGCCGGTCGAGAAGGCCACCACTTTCACTTCCGGCGCGGTGCTCCGCGCGGCCGCCGATCCCGCGCGAACGATGTGCGGGTACAAGGCTTCGCGCGCCGCTTCGTCGGCATCCTGATCGCCGGAGTTGGGGATCATGTATTGAAAATTCGGCTCATTCCACAAACCGATGGCGACCACCGGGGATACCACCCCATAGGTCTCCTCAAAGGTGCCTCCGGGCCCGTAGCGGCGGAGAAAGGCGGCCACATCGTCGTGAAAGGCTTGGGCGAAAGCCTCGTCGCTCTCAAAGTTCGGTCGACGCCCCTGCCGGTAGCTCTCCATGTCGGCCCCGATTTGCAGGGTATAGAAGACCTCGACGCCGTTTTCGGCCGCCGCCCGCATGGCCGCGTCGGCCCCCGCCCACGGTCCGGCCATGCGCACGGAGCGGATGCCGATACGGGCGATTTCGGCCTGCGCCTTGAGGTATTCATCGGCCCAGCAATAGATGCCAACGGGTGAAACCGCAGATGCAGGACGGGCGAGAATGGCGTCAAGCGCCGGGAAATTCGTTTCCTCGAGAACCCATTCCCGGCCCTCGGGATCCTCCGTGCGCTGGGTGAAATACTCTGCCCGGGGGGTGTATTCCTCAAGCGGTCCCTCCACGTTGAGCGGATTGGTGGCCCCTTCCGTGAGGGCGCGTTCGGCGGCGGTGGCATAGAGATCCCGGTCGCCGCCCACCGGAAGCAGCGGCACGTTGGCCTGCAGGGTGCGTTTTTCCCAACTGCCATCCGGGGAAAGGAAGACCGTGAGCAGGGCGAGCGCGAGGTCAACGGGGTTCTCCGGGATGACCAGCTCGGTCTCGAGCACCCCAACGTCGGAAAAGATCTTGCCCGTGCCCGCATTGTGCAGGGAACCGGCGAAGGCCCCGCCCCGCGCAAGGTAATTAAAGCGGATCTCCATGCGCTCCGGCTCACCGTGTTTTACGCGCAGATCGAAGCGCACGGGAAAAGGCACACCCGGCGCATACTCGACCGGCGTGGTGATGTGCAGCGGACCGAGGTCCCACTCGCGGGTGGCCGAATCGCCAAAGGCGCAGGGCACGGCGGCAAGGCAGAAGAAGAGAAAAGTTTTGTTCATTTCCGTTTCGTCGGTGGAAAGTCAATCGGTGGTCAGGCGCACGCGCCAGAAAAGGGGGCCGGGGCCCGGCGGCAGTTCGACGCGCGCCTCCGCGCCGTCGCCTTCGACCAACGCGCGCAGGGACCATGTGCGCAAGTCGGGGGACTCCAAGACGCGGTAGACCGTTCCACTCCGGGTGGGGAAGGAAAGCTCCCGGCCCAGATCATCGAAGATCAACTGTGGGCGAAAAGCCGATGCCGGGCCGGTCGGATCGGATCCGCCGAGAAACTCCATGCGGTTGGACTGCCCGTCACCATCGGCGTCCGCATCGGGATCGACCCCGACAAAGCCGAAGTGCGCCAGCTCCCAGGCGTCGGCGAGCCCGTTGCCAATGCTGTCGCCGACCACACCGGAGCCGGCGGCGGGCAGAGAGGCGAGGCTCCCGCCGGTGTGGAGGTAGTGCCGCCCGGCGGGATCCAGCACCACCTCTTTCCAAAGCCCGCCGAGAAGCGCCCGTTCAAGCAAGCCGGAGCGCACCAGGGGATCGCCCGCGAGGCGGCTCCGGTTGCTGTTGAAGAGGAATTCGCCGTAGCCGGGAATCTCGCCCGCCGCCATCATCCACTTGTCGACGCCCGCCGTGTAATCATCGGCGGCGTCAAGCGCGTGCAGAGCGATGAGGAGGGAGAGGTAGGCGCCCAGATTGATGCCCCCGTAGTCCGTTTGCGGTGAGAGCGTGTAGATGTCGCGGTTGTAGGTGATAAAGCGGTTGTTGCGGAGATTGCCCCAGGATTTGAAGGTCCAGCGGTTGGCTTCGGCGCGGGTCGCGGGAAAGAACTCAAGGGTGCTCGCCGCGCCGGGCTGACCGTTCTGCCAGGTCGGCTTCACCGTAAGCCGCCCTCCGCGGATGCTTGTGTCCACATCGTCGCCGGGCTCATTATTGGTCGCGTTCACGTAGTCGGCGATGCCGGTAACGGTGTAAACCTGCGTGCCCGCGCCGGGACCGGAGGCCACCCGCAGCTTGAAGTTGGGTAGTTCACGGGCCGCCCGGTAGATGGGCCACACATAGCCGTCGGGCACGGCCACCCACGCCGGACCCGCTTCCTTGACCGCAACGCCCTCGATCCGCAGGGCATGGTCGGGCGCGTCCCACGCGACAAAGCGCACGTCGCCGACCGGTGGAGCGTACGGTCCGGGATGTTCCGGATGGCCCACATAAATCATCTGCGAGTAGTCGCCGAAGAAATACCACGGCGGGCGTCCATAAGCTCCCTTGTCCAGCGCGCGCATGCCCTCGTAATCAAGAAGCCGTCCGGCGAGGGCCATGCGTGCTCCGTAGGCCGTCATCATACCGCCATCGTGGGCGAGGATGAGACCGGCGCGAAAGGCCTCGTAGGCGTCGATACAACGTTGCAGGAGACGGACCCGGCAGATGGCGCGTTCCTCCGGTGTGAGCCAGGCCGCGAGCGCGCCGATGGCGAGGTCGCCCATCCGCATGGAAACATCCGCCGAATAGGTCGCACCGCTGTTGTTCAGGTATCCATGGGTGCCCTGCGAATCATTGAACCCGATGTTCATGATCGCCGGACCGGACATGAGGGAGGTGAGCCGCGCGGCGGAGAAGAGCGGCGGAATTCCGGGAGCGGAAAAATCGACCGGTGCGCCAACAAGATTGGTCGCGGGCAACCCAATGAGGTAATCATCCACATCCGGAATGATATCCGTATATCGGAAAAAGTGGGGATGGGCGCGGCGCTCCGGCGAGCGCACGACGCCGGGACGAAACGCATCCGCCGGGGGTGGCTCGGAGAGCACGGTGAGCACAGCCACCGCTTCCAGGACGGTCTCGTGGTAAAGTAGATTGGCCGGGTCGGAGGCGTCGCGGACCATATCGACGAACGACTTCGGCGTCGTCACTGAATCGCCGGGAAGGAGGGCAAGGGGCGTCACGCCATTCCAGCCGAGAGCGGGATCATAGCGACGGCCAACTCCGTAACGGATGGCCCCGCGGCTGTCCCAACCAAAGACGTCGGCAGCGGGAGCAAGCCGCGGCTGCGCGGCCAGGATATCCTCGTAGAAATCACCCACCGGCGGGTTCACCACGGTTATGTGGATGTCGGCGGTGACCGTGTTGCCCTCGCGGTCGCCCACGCTCTGGCCATTGAGCCTCGCCGGATGCGTCCCCACGAGCCGGAGACCTCCGGCGGGCGCGACGATCCACGGCTGCCCGTCGACGAAAAGCCCGCTTGAAAGGTCCGCCGATCGGCTCTCCAGCATCCACGCGAAGGAGACGCCCGCCACCTCGGCGGTCACCGTGTGCGGATACCACGGCAAGGCCTCGGTCACGCTCACGGTGACGGTCGACGAATCCGTGCCCCCGCGCACATCCGCAACAGTGTAGGAAAAGACGACCGCACCAACAAAATCCAGCGGCGCGGTGTAAACGAGATCCCGCCCATCAATCGCCACCGAGCCCTCGGAGACCGGCCCCACGGAGGCGATGCGGAGCGGGTCCCCGTCGGGATCACTGTCATTGGCGAGCACGGCAATGCGGACCGAAGCTCCGGCCTCGACCGTGGCGGTGTCGGGCGCAGCCACGGGATCCTGATTCGGCCCATCGTGCTCGAAGACGACTGAAAACTCCCGCACATTGCAATTGAACCAGCGGGTTGTCGCAAAGGACTCCACCTCATAGAGGTAGCCGATTCCGGTGACATCCGCCAAAGCCGGAGCAGCGGCCCCACCAATGAGCATGATGTCGGTATGGGGGTCGTAGGTGTGCCAGGCCGTTACCGCCTCGCTCTCAAGGATGCTCCAGCCGTTGCCGCCGGTGGGAAAGGTGCCCAACGGTGAGGACACATAAAAGGACGCTCCCTCGCGCACGACGAGGCGCACCCGCGTCGCTCCGGGCGATGGGGGCTGCGTATTCAAATTTCCTGACACGCGCACGCGAAGGCGGTCAAAGGGAACGGCGACGGTCTCGTATCCATTGAGAAATGCCTCCTCTTTCGTCCAGAAGGCAAGGCCCGCCCCGGATAGCGGCACACCCGCCCCCGCATCAAGGGCGAATTGAAGGGCATCCGCCGTTTCACCGCCCGCCGTGTGGTTGTTGAGGACGCGCACACTGGCCGTTGCCCCCGGCTCTCCCGAGACCGTGAAGGCCGTCGCGCGGAAGCGGGCGGACCGGTCTGTCGGCAGAGGATTTCCCGCGTAGTAATCGGAACTCGTGGGGGAGTTGGGGCCGCCAAAGGGAAGCGCACGCGCGCCCGAATCGGGCAACACGCGGAGCCCGGTGACGATATTCGTTGCCTCGCCCCATTGCACGACGGGAGTGGATGCGCTCCCCACTGAGAAGAGCGTCGCAAACACCCAAATGAATACAAAGAATCGAAAACTGGATACAAAGCGTCTCATCTTCAAAACCGGGGCTCCGCCCAACTGCCCCCGGCGGCCCGGCGCCCGTGCGCCAAACCGCCGGGAGCCCCTCTCTCCCAGAGAAGAAACCCCAAAACTTCCTTCCTTACTCATTGAAAAACGTTGCCCGGAACTCAGCCATATCAAAGGACTGGTAGCCGCCCGCACCAAAGGTGCGAAAACTGAAGCCGACGGCCGTGACTCCGGTGAAATCTTCAATGTGGGCCGGTTCTCCGATCACGGCATGGTCGGCAGGATCGTAGTGAAACCACTCCGCCACGACCGGATTGCGCAGCCATACTTCCTCGAAGAAGGTCTGCGCGGTAATCGCCGAGCGGCTGTCGGAAATGTAGAACGCCTCGCCCAGCCGCACGATGAAGCGGGTCTCGGTCGCGCTCAGGGAAGCGGCGTTGAGTTTGCCGCGCAGAAGGATACTGCCCAGACGCACATCGTCCCGCACATCCGCGCCGTTTAGGAAGCCGTGGTTCTGGCCATCCCCCGCCTGCTGCCAGATGACCGTGAAGACGCCGTTGTTCTCCGCCGCGCCGTCGATGTTAAAGGCCACGCGAAGGGTGTCTTCATTCTCCCCGCCGTTGGAGATGCGGTAATTGTCGATCCGGTTGCCGGAGAGCGCGCGGGCGGCGGCAAAGAAAACCGGCGAAGTGGTCGAATAGGAGCCGCCCACACTGGGATTGGCGGGGGTGTTCAGGTTGACCGCGCTGGCCCCGTTACCCGCGACCAGGGTCGGAAAGGAACTCACAATATCCCCTCCGGGTCCCCAGACGACAAGATCCTCCTGGGGTCGACCGTCGTAGAAGTCGAGCGCGAGCCGCACGAACACAGGATCTCCGCCCGTTGGCAGGGTCGCTGAAAATTCCGCCATGGCAGGATCGGCAGTCACGGGGCGGCGACTGAAATCACGCGGACGGAGGAAGCGCCAGTTCTCAAGATCGGTCGAGTAAGCCACGCGCGGATGCAATCCCACCGCCCGCGATAATCCGGTGAAGGAAAAATCCGCGCCATCTTCTTGCAGCCTAAGCGAGGGGGCGGCGGACCGCTCGCCGGGAGCTTTTTGGAAAAAGTAATCAAGCCCGTTGGCCAGGCCGTTGCCATCGGGATCGGCGGCGGGACCGGAAACGGTGCGATCCGCCAGCTCGGCTTCGCTGAAACGGGCTTCGGCATACCCCCCGTAGCTCAATTGCTCCGCCGGGAGATCGATCACACCGGTGCGCGGATCGGTCGAGACAACCGACCAGATGGCATCCTGGAGAGCGATGATCAGGTCCCGGTCTTCCTCCGCGTCGAAGAAAGTGTAGGCCGCCGCGACCGCTTCCGGATCGATCAGCCCGGGGTGCTCGCCGGTGAGGACAGCCTGAACCGTTGCCGCCGAAACATAGGCCCCGATGGTGCCGGCGCGTTCATCATTATGCGGCTGATCGTTCATGTGAATGTGATCGGCGTAGAAATTTTTCACCCCTTGGGCGCGCACAAAGTCGGAAGTGAAGGCACCCGGCTGAAAGGGTGGGTAGATATAGGGAAAACCGGCGGCGGCGAGATCCGCCAGCCCGTTGAGGCGCGCCTCCAGAAAGTGGTCCGCATTGCGCACAAAATACGCCTCGACGCCGGGGAGCTGGTTATGGCGAATCCGCTCATCGAGGAGAGCAAGGACTTCCCCCACCGGAATCAACCGGATCGATACGTCCCGCTCCGAATTATCCGCCGCAACCGCGTCAAAGAGGGCCGCCATGTAGGCGCGGGAGGGAACAAACTGGCCGATAGCCGGCGTGTTCGGCGGATTTGTTGCCGGAGAATAGGGTTGATCCCAGAATTCGCTGAAACTGAAAACCCCGTCTCCATCCGGATCGAGCGCACGGGCTTCCATGCTGCCGAGATAGGGCCAGGCCACATAGACATAGAAGGTGCGCGCGGCCACATGTCCGACCGGATTGCCGCCACTGGCAAAGGCGATGAAGTCATTGATGGCGGCACGGTCGCCGCGGAAGCCCTTGGCCTGTTCAGTCGGGCCGTATTGGTTGGTTTCAAGGAAGCTTTGGAAGGTCTGCAAAACGACGCCGTCGAAGGTATGATCCGTCCGGATGGTTCCGTCGGGAGAACGCTTGAGCCCTTGCAGGGCAAAGCGGTAGTCGCGGAAGAAAGACTGTCCGTAGGGAGCCGGGTCGACTTGCCAATCGGCGCCGGTGAGCGTGACTTCGGCGCGGTCATCGAGGTGGTTGAGCTGGAGGCCCGCGCCCGTGGAGAGGCGCGTCTTCACCCAATGCTCGTCGAGATTGACGGCAGCGCCCATCTGCACACCCGCGAAGAGGCGGTCGCCGCGCGCGGCGAAGAGGCTGTGGAGCATCGCGCGGTCCGGACGGGAGGCCACCGGCAAGCCCCGCGTGAGGCTGTTGCCAATGAAGAAAATGCGGTAATCGCGTCCGCTCAGCGTCACTGCCGGGGGCGGCGGAGGCGGCGGCGGGGGTTCGGAGACGGTCACGGTGACCGTTGCCGAAGCCTCTCCCCCACGACCGTCGCTGATTGTGTAGGAAAAGGTGGCTTCTCCGGTGAAACCGCCCGGCGCGGTGTAGGCGATGAGGCTGCCCTGGATGACGGCACTCCCGACCGTCGGCGTCGTGACCGATTCGATACTCAGCGGGTCGCCATCGGGATCGCTGTCGTTGGCCAGCACGGGAATCAGCACAGTGCCGCCGGAAATGGTTTCAGCGGTGTCGTCAACGGCAGTCGGGGCAGTGTTTTCCCCGGTCCCGACGATACCGGTGGCGGTGAACTCGACCAACTGCACGGTGTTGTAGCGCTGCGTGGACTGCCGCACGGCAAGGAGCCCCACGGCGTCAATCCCGGCAAACGAAGGCGGGGTGGCGGCGCTGCCGATGGCACGCACATCCGCCAAAGGGTCGTAGGCAAACCACTGCGCCCCGGAAGGATTCGACAGCAAGAGGGTGTTCGCACCCTGTCCGGAGGTTTGGAAGCCACCGAGATCCTCCGAGACATAAAAGTTGCCGTTGATACGGATAACAAAGCGGTTTTCCGCCGTGACCCCGGTGTTCGTGTTGACGAAGCCCCTCGCGGACAATCCTGTGAGGACGACATTGGCGGTGTTGTCATCGCCCCCGTTGAGGAACCCGAAGACGGGGCTGCCCGCCGCGCCCGATCCGTAGCGGGTCCAGACGATCAGGCAGTAAATATCGTTCGCCACCACCGCCCCGGCATCGAAATTGAAGCGCACGACATCCCATGGAGTCCCCCCGGCGACCAGATCGTTGGCGATTTGAAGGTGGTTTGCCGTCTCATTCTCCGAATTGTGCGCGGTCGCAAAGAACACCGGGCTGGCCCCGGCGGAGTCCGGGTAATAATTTGCTCCCACTGCCGGGTTCGAAGGTGTGGCCAGCGAGAGAACCGTGTCTTTGCGCGCCGAAGTATCGTTGCGAAAACCGCTGACGATCTCCGTCGACGGTCCCCACTGCACAAGAGGCACGGAGCCCGAAAGAAGGGCCGGGAAAATCAGGATGGCTGAACAAACGGTCCAGCGGGTGATCCAATTGACAAAGGAGTTCATAAGCGGGGGGGGTGAAATCAGGAATAGGCGAAAGCGGTGCGTCCGCAGTTCCGCATGACCAAAGAAGGAGCCGGTTTCGGTGCGCACGGGCGAGTTTGCTCCTGTTGAAACGTTTGCAAAGGCGCACGGGCGCTCCGCCCCCATGACTCAAAGTAGAATGGAGAGCAGCGGGCGGCGGTTGCCCAACCCGCTGCCCTCTACTCTACTGGGCAAGGCTTGTCCTCGGAACCCGGGCGCTGACCCCACCGCAAAATCAAACTTGCATCACGTCCAAAATTAAGCAAATCTGGATTCCATGAAAACGACTTTGGATATTCCTGAAAGCCTCCTGAATGAACTGCTGGATTCGGGGGATTTTAGCAGCAAAAAGGAGGCCGTGAATACTGCCATCGAAGCCTACCTGCAGGACCGCCGGGTAGCGGCGCTTTTGGCGGCTGCGGGGACCATGGATGATTTCATGACGCGTGAGGAGCTGGAGCGCATCCGGGACGACGGGCAACGTTGAGGAGATCCCCATGCCCGAACCGACCTGCCTCATCGATACCTCGGCCTGGATCGAATACTTTCGCAAAGCCGGGGACGCGGAAACCCGCGAAGCCGTCGCTGAAGCACTGCGATCAAGGCGCGCGGCATGGTGTGAACTCATTTTTCTTGAACTGATGAGGGGCAACGCCCGCCAGCGCGAACAAGCGGCGCTCATCGCCAAAACCTTTCCCTGCCTGCCGGTCGACGAGGCTTGCTGGCAGGAAGCCTACCGGGTGGCGGGGCGCGCGGCCGAAGCCGGAAAACCGGTCCCCAACACAGATATCCTCATCCACGCCTGCGCCCGTCGCCACGGGGTGACGATTCTCCACCGCGACAAGCATTTTGACGTCCTGGCGGATTTGTCCCGCTTAGGGTGATCCGCTTCTCTCCAGCTCGCAGGATTTCCGGAAGATGTTCCGCTCAATCTTCACCCCAAATCCCCCTGCGCCATCACCTCCACCGACACCCCGCCGATGCCCCAGCGCGCGCCGGGCACAAGCGCGCGGGCACTCCCCGGCGCGACGTCCAACCGCTCACCAGCTGAACTGTGCACACTCCAGGTCTCTGTTGAGTGATTCCTCAGAATGAAATGCCCGGGAGATCTCGGGTGGGCCTCCACCCGGCCCAGAATCTCCGTCGGGTTGTCCTTCGGATCGAGCGCCTGCGGGTCGAGATGGTGACGGCGGAGCGGCGCGCCCGTGGTCGCCACGAGCAGCGGACGATGGGCCGCCGGACCGTGAAAGCGCAGCACCGCCCGCGCCTCTGGCAACCGTTGACGGGTCTTGAAGCACCCCCAGTTGTCCCCCTGCGCACTCCAGATCGTGTGCGCCCCCGCCGGGCTGACGAGCGCGTTCGCCTCCGCCTCCAGAAAGACCCGCTGCCACTTGGAAACCGTTGTGCGCTTGTGCGGCTCGGACAGACCCTCCGTGAAGGTCCGCAAAAACTCCACGCGGATTTCCGGCGGGCACATCCACCGCCAGCGCGCTTCGTGCAGGGCGAGTTCGGGCAGGCCATCCGTATCGTTGCTCGTGTCCCTGGGGTCGAAGACAAAGACCGGTTCCTCCGCGAACAGCTTCTTCTTCGCCAGGTTGTCCCAACACCGCAAAGCCTGGGCCTTCTTGCCGTCCAAGGGATGGTGCCACATGAAGAAATGGTAGAAGGTCACGGCGAGCGAATACAGATCCGAGTCTCGGTTGGGTCCGACCTTCCGCAGGGCCACTTCCGGGGCCATGAACTCGGTTATGCCCGCGATGCCCGATTTGTCGTTGTTCACGACCACATTGTCGTTGTCGCACACGGCGACATCGCCCGTCTCCGGATCAAAATGCAGGTTGCCGAAATTGATGTCGCCGTAGGACCTTCCCCGGTGGTGCACCTGGCGCAGGGCCGACGCAAAGTGGTAGGCCACCCGGCAGAGCCGGTCCATGCGAAGCCTCACCTTCTGCTCCGTGAGATCATAGTAGCCCTTGAAGCGCCCATCGATGAAGGGCATGACGTATCCGAAGGATTCAGCGTTCTCCTTGCAGGTCACGATCTCCTCCGGCCAGATGAACTGGATCGCGGGCGTATCGCTGTTCGGCTTTCCATCGCGGGCCAGTTGGGCAATCTGGCTGCGATGGCGCGGCGTCGCCCATTTGCGCTTGAACCACTTCACGGCCACCCGCCGTCCATCAGGTGCGTGCGCGCCCACGATGAACCCTTGCCCGCCCTCTCCGAGCATCTTTTTCGCTTCGTAGTGAATGCCCGTCGTTTCGCCGATGAAAGTTTTCATGATTCCGTTGCTTGGGATTGTTGCGTTAATTCATCCGTAGATTCAGGCGGTTGTCAGGTGGCAGCCTCCCCGCCCCCGGCGTCCTCGTTTGTTTCTAAGACTTCCCCCGCGACCACTTCGGCGGGGCCGGGTTCTTCCCGAAACAAGACCACCATGCCAATATCGTCCCCAGAGCCCTCGTTTGTGAACCGCTCCAGCCCCGCCCGCAACTGGACCGCCAGCCAGGCCGATCCCCTTCTTCGGGTGTCCTGAATCATCGCACGCACGACCTTCTCCGGATCAGCAAACGAATCGGCAAACCCATCTGTCGCCAGAACCAACGCCACCAGTCGCCGCTGATCGGGGTAGCCCTCCATCGACCGCCGGGCGGTTCGCCAATGCAAATGCGCCTCGCGCGATGAGAGGCTGTGCGTCTCCAGGCCAATCAGCCCCGAATCGGCGTCCGCATCCGCGAAAGGATTCTCGACTATGAGAGGCCCAGCTCCGGACGGTTCGTAGACCAAAAACGCGTCGCTATCGCCGATACGCCCCAGAAAAACTTCATCCGGCAAAATAAGTGCGCCCGTGAGGGTGGTTCCGAAGGCTTTCCAGCGTTTCCACGTCTCGACCTCCGCGTCGGATGCGGGCTGAGACTCGGACTCCGCCTCAGAGGCACGCGCGGGAGCCGCCTCCAAGAGTTCTCGCCACCGTGCCAGAAGCCTGCGGGCAAACCGGCCCCGGAAGTCTTCGAATCCCTCAAATCTGCTCTCATCGGCGGGATCTAATCCATCGACAGCTTCATCGCCGCGCTCCAAACCACTCTCCTTGAGCAAATCCACAAACGCCTCCACGGCGAATTGGGCACCCTCGTCCGCGCGGGGCTTCGAACCGTGCCCATCGGCCACCGCCAGAATCCAACGGCGGTCGGCTTTCCAAGCAAAAGCCTGTCCATGCACAGCGTCCTGACAAGGGGCGCCCGTGCGCACGTGCGCGGCACCCTGCACACAGGCGCATTCGACCCTCCAGTTGTCGACGGGGTTCATGATCACGGGAGACGGGACACAGTCCGCCGAATCACCAAGGTTCGTTTTCAATATCTAGCGGCGTTTCTTCCAATTCGCTCTTATCCACGATCACAGGAGCATTCCCGCTTTTCTCCGCATCCGTCGTTCCCTGCGACGCGCTTCGCGACAAGGACACACTCACCGTCTGGATGTAGCGGGTGAGTTGCTCGGCATTGCGGGCGTCCAGCGTCTCCAGCCCGCTCTCGCGTTGCAGATAAGGGCTGATGAACTTGTCGAGGGCCGCTTTGTCGTAGTCGTCCCCAATGCCGATGGACAAACGCGCTGCCTTCTTGCCCCAGGGCACATCGTTCAAGGCGGAAATCGCGGCCTCGTAATCCGCCGTCGAATCGGTACAGTGGCCGTCCGACATGAGAATAGCCACCGGAGGCAAATTTCGCCGTCCCAGCTTATCAATGGTCAACTCGTCACGCAAAAGATTGATCGCCCTCGCCGTGGCCGTCGCACCGCCATCGGCAACCAAGTCCTTCCACGTAAACCGATCCAGGGCAACCGGCTCCGGACCCACCAGCCATGAAGCGTCGCTCCCAAAGCGAATCACCCGCATGACCACCTTTGCCTGCCCCCGCGTCGCCTCCTCGATGGGCCGCAGGGCGTTCTTGATGGCATCGTTCACCGTTTGAACCTTCCAGCCCGACATCGAAAATGACACATCGATCAGCCAGATAAAGTGCAGCGCACGTTTAGAAGGATCGCCTTGCAAACCGAGATCATCGGCGGAAAAGGAAGCGGAGGTCATGGGTCGGTGATGGTTGGGGTTGAGTTTTCCGGGCGAACTATCAATTAAAACGCCCTGTCCTTGGACAGGTGAGATTTTCCACCCAGTTACCCGTGGCAAGCCTTTTTACGCACACGCTGGGGGGTTGCATTTGCGAAACTGTTTTGTTTGATCCGATGTAGACAGTGAACACCCAACACTATTTCTGATCGCCCTCCCGCCGAAATGACCTCTGACATTTGGGAACTGATCGCTTCATTTCTCTTCGGCTCCTTTATTGGAGGGTATGTAACTCACCGGTTTGCCATCCGTCTCGAGGCCCGTGCAAGAAGGATCGAGCTTCTTGGGTTCCTGCACCAGTGGCGGCACGAAATCGAACGATTCGCTCCAAAAGACTCCGAAGGGATCTGGAAGAATTACCGCGCGAGAGAAGGTGACTTTAGGAAGCACGTCGGAAAAATGGATGGGGACTTCATGCTGCACAGGCGAAGCTTCAAACGGATCACAGATCTCCTTATCCGTCTTCATTCTGAGGATATCTCCCGCGGCAAGGATTTCCGCCTAAACCTTGTGACTCCCATTGATCGCCTCATCAAGCATCTCTCCGGAGTATGGAACCGGAGAAAATGCTGATAGGATCGGCATTCCCCTGAGTGCCTCCTTCAAAGGTCCCCCTGCCAACCTTAGACTGTTCCGTCTCCCGCGCATAAACCCGAAATGCCCTTCGAACCCTCCATCGCCAACATCAACGCCATCCGGGCCGAGAAGGATTTCGGGGCCAAGCTAACCGGCTTTGTTGCATAATTGACCATTCAAGTTGATATGACCTTCTCAATGACCG
>JAFIGE010000133.1 GCA_020831585.1 Opitutales bacterium
TCTTCTGCACCACCCTCGAAATAAGGTGGTGGCAAGCCAACCGTGGATACTTCAATCTTCGGCAAAAATTTCTGCTCATTCAGCCATCCCGATAGCCTAAAAAACAATGTCACCAGCAATTTTCAGAACATAAAAAAACACATAAACCGAGCGGTCAGCCGTCCGGCAGCGCCTCTTTGTGTTTACGGTAGAGGCCCCGGAACTGATGATACGTCAGACCGAGAAACTCGGCGGCCTCGCCCTGATGGAATTTGCAGGTGCGCAACGCACTTTGCAGAGCCTCCAACTCAATGCGCGCGATCGCGTCCGGGAGGGATTCCTTGCCCGCTTGAAAGGCGGCTGGCGCACCGCGTTCTGTCGGAAGCGGAGGAGCGGAGGTTTCCGCCGGTAGCTGCCGCACCTCCAAACGCTGAGCGGAACCGTCTGCAAAGGGATCAAAAACAATCTCTTTCAAAGAGCTTCCCTGGCAGCGGTAAACCGCACGTTCCACCACATTTTTCAACTCGCGGATGTTGCCTGGCCAATCGTAGGCCTCAAGGGCGCGTATGGCGGTAGCGGAGAAATCCGGAGGTTCGCGCCCCAACTCCAGCGCCATGCGCGCAGCAAAATGACGCGCCAGCAGTAAAATATCCTCCTGTCGCTCGCGCAGCGGCGGCAGAAAAAGAACCTCGAAACTCAGCCGGTCGAGCAAATCCCGCTTAAAACGCTCCCGCGCGGCAAGGGCGGGGAGATCAGCATTGGTCGCGCCAATGATGCGGGCATCCACGCGCACCAGTTCGCTCCCGCCCACACGCTCAAACTCACGATATTCCACCACCCGTAGAATCTTCTCCTGAATCTGCACCGGAATGAGCCCGATTTCGTCGAGAAAGAGCGTGCCGCCCTCGGCAGCCTCAAAGCGCCCCACCCTTCGTCGCATCGCACCGGTAAAGGCACCGGCTTCGTGACCAAAGAGTTCAGACTCCAGCACACTCTCTGAGAGAGCGGCACAGTTGAGGGCAACCAATGGTCCCTGCCAGCGCTGCGAGAGGTAGTGCAGCCGCGTGACGGCGAGCTCCTTTCCGGTTCCGCGCTCACCCACAAGGAGAACGGGCCGCTCGACTTTCGCCACCCGCGAGAGCGCTTCTTGAAAGGATAAAAAGCTCTCTGCCTGACCGAGCGCCTCCGGACGGGCAGTTGCTTCTCCAAAACGGGTGGATCGTGAATTTACGGACATGGCGTGAAAGGCCAAAATCTGGTTCATTGAACCAAGCACGGGCAAGCAAATAGGTCGAAACTAAAACATAAACCCTCAAACAACTACAAGTGAACG
This sequence comes from Opitutales bacterium, assembly GCA_020831585.1. Lineage (GTDB taxonomy): Bacteria > Verrucomicrobiota > Verrucomicrobiia > Opitutales > Oceanipulchritudinaceae > JAFIGE01. The sequence goes on from JAFIGE010000133.1 coordinate 1,313, forward strand.
ACTTAGGAAATCGATTTAAAAATTGGCACGAAGCCTGTTGAGAAGACGGTAGATCCCGTTGGATCGAGAATAACTTCAACTTCAAATTAACAGGAGACCACCATGGGCATATTTTCCCGATTCCGTGACATTGTGAACTCGAACATCAACTCGATGCTCGAAAAAGCCGAGGACCCCGAAAAACTCATCAAGCTGATGATCCAGGAGATGGAGGACACCCTGGTAGAAATGAAAGCATCGTGCGCCTCCGCCATGGCCAACAAAGCGGGCCTCAAGCGTTCCCTGGAAGAATTGCGCGACAAAGCGGAGAACTGGGGCGCAAAGGCCCGCCTCGCGATGGAAAAGGGCCGTGAAGACCTCGCCCGCGAAGCCCTCGCCGAGCGCAAGGGACTTCTTGAAGAGGTGGAAAACCGCGAGCGGGAGGTGGCGCATTTCGAGGACCTCGTTGAGCAATACCAAAAGGACATCCGGCAGCTGGAAGAGAAGCTGGAAGGGGCGCGTCACAAGCACCAGATCCTCGTCCAGCGGCACATCCACGCGCAAAAGCGCAAGGTCGCCCAGACCCGTATCCGCAAGGCTGAGACGAGCGATGCCTTCACCCGATTCGAGCAGTTCGAAGCCCGTATCGACCGCATGGAAGCCTCCGCCGACCTCGTCAACTATGGGCGCAAGCCGACACTCGAGGATGAGTTTGACAAACTGGAGCGCGACGACCGCGTGGAAGCCGAACTTGAGGCCCTCAAAAAAGAGATTGAGGCGCGCAAGACGAAGTCGTAACCAACTCACTAATCGCCTGGCGGGCCGCCAACCAAGAGCCGTCCCTCTCTGGCCAACAGCTCCCCAAACCAGAAAGTCACTCCCATGGATCCCGTTCTTGTGCCCATTGCCATCGTTTTCATCGTCGTCGGTATACCCGTGATTGGCGGGTTCATCCTCGCCTTTGCCAAAATCATGAAAGGCGGCGGCTCCAACCAGATGGGCGATGGGGAGGAGGCCCGCATGATCCAGGATATCCACCGGGGCCTGAACAAGCTGGAATCCCGCATTGATGCGCTCGAAACGATCATCCTCGACCGGGAGGCACGGTCCAGCGAAGATAAACGCCCACGCTCCCGGTGAACCAATACCATCCTTTTTTCCAATATCCACCATCCACCTTTCATCACCATGTCTTCCCGTTCCGACCGTTCCCTCTACCGTTCCCGTTCCGGCTGGATCTTCGGCGTCTGCCAAGGTCTCGCCGACTACGCACAGATCAGTGTATTCTGGGTGCGTGCACTCATTATTCTCGGCGCGCTCTTCTCCAGTTTCATTCCTGTGTTGATCATCTACATCATGGCGGCGATCTTTATGAGACCGGCCCCGGTGCTACCGACGTCCGATGCCGGTGAGTGGGAGATATACAACAGCTACTCCGATGACCGCGGCCGCGCAATCGCCTCGCTCCGCCGCCGCTTCGACAACATTGACCGGCGCACCCGCCGTATCGAGACCATCGTCACCGACCGCGAATACGACTGGGAGCGCCGCCTGCGCACGGGAGCCTGAATTTGCGTTGCGGATAGCAGTTGATCGCGGCAACCTTCTTTGCCGTGACCGACTCATTCGAACGACCAAACTGGCGTAAGTTGCTTCGCCCCGGCAGCCGCCTGCTCATCGGGCCGGGTGCGGCCTGTCCCCTGGCGCTCGTTGAGGACATGCTTGGGAACGCCGACCTGTTCAATGATATCGAGCTCGTGCAAGGCTGGACCCTCGGCCCCGCTCCGTGGACCGATGCCCGCTTCGGGCCAAATCTGCGCGTCAACGCCTTCTTTCTTGATCCCCACCTGAGCGACCTCGTCAACGCGGGCCAGGACGATTACACACCGGTGAACAGCTCGGAGATTTCCGGGCTCTTCGCCGAAGGCATCCTGCCCGTGCACGGTGTGCTGCTGATGGTTTCGCCGCCGGACGAACTCGGCTACTGTTCGCTCGGGACCTCTGTCGACTGGCTGCCCGCCGCCATCCAAAACGCCCGCTGGGTGGCCGCCCAGATCAACCCCGCCGTGCCCCGGACCACGGCCTTCATCCATCGCAGCGCCATCCACTGCGCCATCGAGGCGGAGGCCGGGCTGCCGGTCTACACGCCCCCCCCGCCCAAGCCGGAGGAGACGCTCCTCGGGGAACACTGCGCGCAACTGATTGATGATGGCGACACCCTCCAGATTGGCGTGCGCAGCACCGGCAATGCTGTCGCCCGCGCGCTGCAAGGACACCGGCATCTCGGCGTCCACACGGAGGTTTTCGGGGATGGTTTGCGCACCCTCATGGAAAAAGGCATCGTCGACAACAGCCGCAAAACCCTCCTTCCCGGGCGGGCCGTGGCCACGGCTGCGCTCGGTTCGGCGGACCTCTACCGCTTCCTTCACCGAAATCCGCACATCGACCTGCGGCCCGGCGAAATGGTGACCAACCCCTTGTTCATCGCCCGCAACGCCCGCATGGTTTCCATCAACAGCGCCTTGCGGGTCGACCTCTCCGGTCAGGTCGCGCTCGATTCCATCAGCGGGTTTTTCCGCGCGGGCATCGGGAGCCAGGTCGACTTTGTCCGCGGGGCCTCCATGAGCGCGGGCGGTCGCCCCATCATCGCCCTCACCTCCACCGGAGTCGATGCGCATGGGCAGCGCTACTCGCGCATTGTCGCGGAGATGCCCCCCGGCGCAGGGGTCGGGCTCAACCGCGCCGATGTGCACTACGTCGTCACGGAATACGGGGTGGCCACGCTGCGCGGACGCACGGTGCAGGAGCGCGTTCTCGAGCTTATCCAGGTGGCCCATCCGGACTTTCGCGAAGAGCTGCTCAAGCGTGCGCGTGCCCAGCATCTGGTCCCCACCTTCGTGCAGATCCCGCCCCCGCCGAAGGAAGCGGCCACGCTCCTGCGCCCGCGCAAGGTGCGTCTGCGCGATGGCCAACTCTACCACCTCCGGCCGCTGCACCCGGCGGATGACCGGCGCCTCCAAGCTTTCTTTTACTCCCACACCGAGGAGACGGTGAACCGGCGCTATGGCTTCACTGTCACCCGCATGTCGCGCGAGCGGGCCTGCGAGCTGGTGGGGGTCGACCAGAACCGGGACCTGGCCCTCGCCATCCTCGAAATGCGGGGCACCCGCCAGATCATCCATGCCGTCGGTCGTTACTATTTGGATACAGGCGACACCTCCGCCGAAATGGCCTTTGTCGTGAGTGAGGAGAAACGCCGGGTGGGTATGGCGCGTCAACTGCTCGAAAGCATGATGGGCGTTGCGCGCTCGCGGGGCCTGCGCGCGCTCTGGGCGAGTGTCGACCGCGACAACCTGCCCATGCTCAAGCTGTTCCGTCGCTTCGGCGCACGCGATCAGCCGGGCGAAGAGGCCAGCTCGGTGAGAATTGAGATTGAGTTGCCCAGCCAAGCGTGACACACCTCCCCAACGATGAATACTCGCCCCCTAAACGAACCCCCCAAAGCCTACAAGAACATCGACTTCCTCAATAGCTCGGCGGCCCGCAAGATCCGCGTCCTCTGCGAAATGACCGAGCCCGAGGACCGCTTCAAACGTGAGCGCGTGGAGGACACCATTGTCATGTTCGGCTCGGCGCGTATTCGCCCACCGGAGGAGGCCAAGGCCGCCCTCGCCACGCTCGAAAAGTCGCTGCCCGCCGAGGTCGATCCGAAATCCCCCGATGGACTAGCGCTCCGCCGCGCTCGCGCGGGCGTGAAAGCCGCCCCTTACTACACCGCCGCCATGGATTTGGCCGAAAAGGTAACGCGCTGGTCAAAGGATCTGCAGGACCGGCGGCACCGCTTCATTGTGTGCTCCGGGGGCGGTCCGGGGATTATGGAAGCGGCCAACCGCGGGGCCGCCAAGGCCGCGGGATTATCGGTTGGCCTGGGGATCAGTCTCCCCTTCGAACAGGGCATCAACGAATACGTCTCGCGCGAGCTGGGCTTTGAATTTCACTACTTTTTTGTGCGCAAATACTGGTTCATGTATCTGGCCAAGGCCCTTATCGTCTTCCCCGGAGGCTTTGGAACAATGGATGAACTGTTTGAGACCCTCACCCTCATCCAAACGCGCAAAATCACCAAGCCCATGCCCATCGTGCTCTTTGGGAGCGAATTCTGGAACGACATTCTCAACTTCGAGAAGTTCATCGAGTGGGGCGTGATCTCGCCCGAGGATATCGGGCTCTTCCGCATCATCGACAGCGTCGACGAAGCTTATGAATTTCTCGTCGCCGAACTCACGAAAAACCACCTGACAAACCATGCGGGCTAAACCCGGCATTCTCGGTCCCCTCTTCAACCTCGTCGCCCTCTCCGTCTTGTGTGCGCTCGCGACGGCGTTTCTGCATCCGCACGCGCCTGGATACACGGCCGGTCGTATGGAGGAAGGGGAAATCACCCTGGAGCGCGCGCTTCTCATCGATCAGGCTATTCTCTGGGTAGACGCCCGCACAGAGGCGGAGTTTCTCGCGGGGCATATCCCCGGTGCGATTCTCGTGAATGAAGAAGACTGGGAAATGGGCCTTTTGAACTTCTTCGGGAATTTTGATCCGGATGCCACGGTGATTGTCTACTGCGGCCGCGAAGGTTGCCAGGCGAGCAAGGCTGTGGCGGAACGCCTGCGCCGGGAGGCGAATCTGGAGAGCGTCTACCATCTGCGCGGGGGCTGGGAAGTCTGGAAGGAGGCACAACCATGAGTGCCGGGAGGCTCTTCACCATCTTTGCCATTCTCCTCGCCCTCGGGGTCTTCATTTTCTCGGGCGTGGTGAAGCTTGCCGATCCGGGTCGTTTCCTGCTCGATTTGCAGGCCTTCGGCTTCATTCCCTACCCCGCCGCCTTCGCCATCGCTTTTCTGCTGCCCTGGCTGGAAATTATTCCCGCGCTCGCCCTTCTCCATCGCCCCTATCGCGCGGCGGGCGCGCTCCTTCTCGCCGGCCTCACGACCGGCTTTATTGGAGTGATCAGCTATGCCGAATGGAGCGGTTTGGACGTGGACTGCGGCTGCTTCGGGGAATGGTTCGTCTTCCCCAATGTGGCCACTCACCTCGCCTTCAACTCCATTTTGCTTATCTGCCTGATTGGCCTCTTTGCAGGCGCCCGGCCAGGAGCTCGCGGATGATGGTTTCGAGCGCTTCGTAAGAATAGCGTTTTTGCGCTTCCGCGAAATTGTGCTCCACGGCGGCCTCGCGGGCCGACCCGTCCTGCAGAAAACGAATGACCCCGGCCGCCGCCGAAGCCACTGCCGCTGCGGGCACAGTCACGAGGTCGCGCGCATCCCGCGGCCCCAACTCCTCCCCCAAAGATACGACCTCGAAACCCGCGCTCCTGAGATCGGAAACATAGACCGGATACTCGAACAGAAGAACCGGCAACTTGGCGAAAACCGCTTCGATCAACTGATTGCCCCACCCTTCCCAATAGCTGGGGTAAGTTACAAAATCCGCCGCCGCGTAGCTGTCCCAGAGAGAATACACCTTTTGCCCGTTTTCCATGCCGCGGCCATGCTTCACGCGGTCGCCGCACCAGATCATCTCCACCCCCAGCTCCGCCGCCTTTTCGCGCAAGTGGGTGGCGTAGGTAACCGCTCAGACCGATCGACTCCACATAGCCCGCGCACACGAGCACCAGCCGGTCATCCGGCCCAAAGCGCCGGCCATCGTGGAGGGGCGCGGATTCAAGGAGCGCGCGGTTAACCGGCTTCTGCATCTCCGCAATCACATCGATGGCCAGCTCGATACCCTTCCGGTCGAGAACGCGTGTGGCTTGCAGGAAAAAGATATCGTTCGGCCGAAGCCCGATAGACGCGCGAAAGTCGGCATTGTAATCATCCACCGACCAAAGGGGCTGATTGAAATCAAAGACATTCGGCACGACCCGTGCCTCCACACCTTTGCGCGCCCGCAGCTCGCCCTGGGCAATGCGGTTGATCACACAATGCCGGACATTCGGCAGCACGGGCGGAGCATAGCGTTCATAAAACGCCACCACCTCCGGGCAGGTTGGGTAAACCTCCCCGCTCTCCTCCCACCAGAAGTCGTGGTTGTGACAGACCGCCTCAATACCGGTCTCCTCCAGCACCTCGCAAAGCGCGAGCATCCCGGGAAGATTGAAGCCCACGGAGACGAGGTTGTTGGGAATGAGGAACTCGATCTTCTCCGTCTCAATGAAGCGGAGCATCTTCTCCTTCACCACGTCCGCATGGGCCCGCACCTCGGCCAGCAAAGCAGACGCGTCCGGGTAGTCCTTCAGTTCCCGCGTGGCGTTGCGCAAGATGCGGTTGGTCACCGGATGCATCGGATACATCTCGGGGATGCAATGCCCCCCGGGCACATCCTCATTGCCCGCCAAGTAATAGACTGTGTGCCCCATCCGTTCGAGGAGGGTGCGCCATTTGTCAACTTCCAGAGAGACACCGTCGGTTCGACCCAAGCGGTGCTGAACAAAAGCAATCCGAGCCATGGGTCGAACAAAGAAGAAAACGTCTCCTCAAGCGCAACCCGAAAGCAATCTCATCGATTCTCGCTCCCAACGTCGCCCTCGCCCGGCGGTTGAATGACGAATGGAGCCACCACCCGAACCACCCGCGGCTGCCCGTTCTCCGTCGGCGGCCGAAACCGCCATTCGCTTACGCTCAGAAAGGCCGCTTCGGCCACCCCCTCGTTGTCACTATCGATCACCCGCGGAAGAGACACGCGACCAAAACGATCCACGAAAATCTCCACACGCGCCCTCCCGGTATATTGGATGCCCTCCTCTGAAAAGACGATGTAAGGCTGGTTTGTGTCGATACGCTCAAGCGGAGCATCCAGGTTGCGCGCGCTCACCCGCTTCAAGGCCAATTCAGACTCCTCTCCCGCCAATCGGTCGAGGTGGCCCGCCACATGATCAAAACCACTCACCGCACTCACGACTCCGTCCGAACGGAACCGAATCCCCAATCGCAGAATCATCTCTTCGGGAAACGGTTCATCGGCCTCAAACTTCACAAGGGGCAAGGTCCGCTCAACAGCCACAGCCAACGCGAGATGCGTCGCTTCCAAAGTAACCCACTCAACCGTATGCCCGCTTTGGTTGATTGCCACGAGTAGCTCAACGCGCCCCACCCCCTCAAAACGGGCAGGATCCAAAGTGGGCGGAAACCGAAAGGGCAACCCCTCCGCCGAGACCCGCAACCCCGCTGGCGGCTCAGGCGCGGGGGAGGCATCTCCCCGCGCATCCGGCGCAGACAACCCCGCCCACACAAACACCACGGCCATCAACACAAATGCCCAAACGACTCGTCGGAACCTGAATTTCATACGCCCCCCGATTGTGCACCCATCACCTCTCCCTACAATCAAAATTCCTAAAACGGCTACCGGTAAGTTTTTTATTGCCCTCGGTGGGTCGAAAATATTTGGTAGAGAGCCTATGAAACACCTTATTCCCGTAAAGAGCCGGAGACTGCCTCGTGCCTGCCGCAGGGGCGTGGATTCGGTTTATCATGTTGTGAGCCGCATCAATGGCCGGTCTTTTTTCCTGACGGATGTGGAGAAAGAGGCCTTTGCGTCACTTTTGAAGCGGGTAGCGGGGTTCTGCGGGGTGGACGTTATCACCTTTGCCCTGCTGGATAATCATTTTCATCTCTTGATCGAAGTTCCGGGAAAGACGGGAGAAATGAGCGACGAAGCTCTATTGGAACGGGCGCGGTTACTCTACGGGGAAGAGAGGAAGCGCCAACCGCTTTCCCTGGCACGGATCAAGGCGGCTTTCAAAGCAGGAGACGAAGTGCGGGAGGCGATGCGTGGATTGCTCATGAGGCGCATGGCTTCCCTGCCGATGTTTATGAAGATCCTGAAGCAAAGATACTCGATTCTGTTTAACCGGAAGTATGACCGGGTGGGGACCCTCTGGGAGGGCCGCTTTCGCAGCGTTTTGGTTGAGAATACGCGGGTTGCACTGCGGGCGGTGGCCGCTTACATCGATTTGAATGCGGTGCGAGCAGGGATCGTGAGCGATCCAAAGGACTATCGCTACAGCGGCTACGGCGCCGCCGTCGGATGCGGGCGTTTGTCGACCTATTCCTTGTGGAATCGAATCGCCGAGAACTCCGGGGATTCGCCGAAAGCGGTTGCCGCGCGTTATCGGGAGTATCTCTACCTTGTTGGATCAGACCCCCGAAAAGGGCGTCCATTGCCGGAAGCCGAAAGGAGCCGGGTGAAACGGGAAGCGGGCCACATCGGGCGAGGACGGCAACTGCATTGCCGTTTGCGCTACATGACCCAGGGAGTGATCATCGGAACGCGCGCGTTCGTCAGCGAGTGGATGAATCAACGCCGGGCCGCCGCCGGATCGATGCGGGGCAAGAACCCGGCAGTGGCCTGCGGCTTTGATGAGGATGGGCTTTTTACGGCGAGCGGGCGCACAGGGTGAAGGGATCTCCAGGTCGAAAATCGGCCCGCTCCGCTTCAAGCGCGAAAGTTTCTTCCGAAGAGGGGGACCCCCTCGTAGTGAAACACTTCATCACCTGCCCTGCCCGCGGCAGTCAGCGCGACCACATCGAAGCGAATCGTGCGGGGGCTTTCCCGCAACCCCCGCAAATATGCTTTGGCCGTTTGCCGAATCAGCCTTTTCTTCTTTTTATTCACTGTGGCAAAAATTGTTCTCGGGTGCGCCCCGCTGCGTGCGCGCACCTCGACAAAGACCAAGACCCCCCGGTCCTCCATGATAATGTCCAACTCTCCCCGACCACTCCGCCAGTTTCGTGTGATCAGCCGCATACGCCGTTCCTTCTGCAGCCAGCGGACCGCAGTTTCTTCACCCATGCGCCCCACAGTGGCCCGGTCGGCCGGAGAGCCGGATGGTCGAGAATGCGTTGACCGTCGATCGCGAAATAGCTTCCAAATCCGGGCAAACATGAGTGACTCCTCCAAAGCTTTCCGTTGCAATGTGCTGAACGCGGTTCTCCCATCAATTCTAATCGCTTGCTTCTGTTCACCCTCTTCACTAATCACCCGCCCATGAAACAAAACCTGACTGGCGCCCTGCGGCGCACCCTTCTGCTAAAGGTCATCTCCAAGCCTCAACCCACCCGGGACGATGTGGAATCGGTTGTGGAGTTGGCATCCGCGAAGGTGATTGAAGCCCTTGAAGCTCAGTCGATGACGGTTTACCTGCTGGAGGACAAGCAGATCGCCTTCAAATACGTCTACTACTCCCCCACCCTTTGGGAAGACTTTCCCGAGCGTGAGGAAGAGTTTGAGAACCGCCGGAAGTCCCTTCTGAAAATGCGTCTGCCCGAAGGAACCGGCGTGGTGGGGCAGGTTATCCGCACAGGTGAACCCAGTTTCTACTCGTTTGATGCCGATGGGGACTCGATCCACGTCCTTCACCGCAATACCGGTTTTGAGATCACTTCCATGCTCACCGTGCCCCTCCTCGGCAGCAAGGGTCCAATCGGAGCGCTGCAAGTCCTGAATAAGGAGCCTTTCGCAGACGACGATTACTTCACCGAAGGGAACCTCGCGCTCCTCGCCGAGGTGGCCGAATACACCGCGCCGCTGATTCAGCGGATGATTGATTCAAGCTACAAGATAGAGGATCGGGAAGCGGCCAAGTTTGTCGCGCGGTATACGGAAAACCGACTCGTTGCTGACGCCAGTGAGCTCTCCGTCGACGAAAACGTCATCACCACGGTCGGCGAAGCGATTATCCGGCGCACCCAGATCCTGCCATACAAGCGGGTGAGCCCGACCTCCGTGGCCGTGCTGATGACAAATCCGCTGGATTACCCCTCGCGTGAAACCTTCCAAAACACCACCGATTTTCGGATTGATGAGATTGCTGTCGCCCCGCTCTCCCTCATCGAAAGCCTGCTTAAGCAATACGTTGGCGGACTCGGTGAGGCCAGCGCCGGTCCGACAGTCGGCAGCGGCGAAATGGCGGAGATCGCGGATGTCATCGACGTGGAGTACGGAGATGGAGGCGATGGCCCAAGTGATGACGAACTTACTGATGAAGACTCCGCGCCCATCATTCAATTGGCCAATCGCATCATTGAAGATGCCTATGTGTCCGGTGCGTCGGACATCCATATCGAACCGCAGGAAAAGGACCTCATCGTACGCTACCGGGTGGACGGCATTTGCGCGGAAAAGTTGCGCCTGCCGAGCAAGGTCGCCGGAGCCCTCGTGGCCCGCCTGAAGGTGATGAGCGACCTCGATATTGCGGAAAAACGTTTGCCGCAGGACGGCCGTATCGTCTTCAAAAAGTTCACCCGCAAGAACATCGATATTGACCTCCGTGTGGCCATCGGCCCGATGAATCACGGCGAAAAAGTGGTTATGCGGATTCTCGATAAAACCAAGTCCGCCCTCCCGATCACGGCGCTCGGCTTCTCCCAGGAAAACCTCTCGAAATACCGCGATTGTATTGTCCAGCCCTACGGGATGATCCTGCACTGCGGCCCGACCGGCTCCGGTAAATCAATGACCCTCTTCTCCGCCCTGCGGGAGGTGGCTTCGCCGGACGTAAACATCCAAACCGCCGAAGATCCTATCGAATATACCATTCCGGGCATCAATCAAATGCAGATGCACCGCCAGATCGGGCTCACCTTTGCAAAAGCCCTGCGCTGCTACCTGCGGATGGATCCGGATATTATCCTCGTCGGGGAAATTCGCGACCAGGAAACGGCGGAAATCGCGGTGGAAGCGGCCCTCACCGGTCACCTTTTGCTCAGCACGCTGCACACCAACGATGCCCCCTCGACCGTCGCACGACTGACCGATATGAATATTGAGCCCTTTATGATTTCGGCCTCTCTCCTCGTGGTTTGCGCGCAGCGGCTCATGCGCCGGGTCTGCAAAAACTGTGCGATTTCCTACACACCCGAAGGCAACGAGGCGCAGATTCTCTCCCGCGCGCTCGATGGATGGTTGGGACCTGTTTTCAAAGCCTCTCCCTCAGGCTGCGCCACGTGTAACGGAAACAGCTACAAAGGCCGCGTCGGGATCCACGAACTCATGGTGAACAACGACGAGCTGACCAAAGCCATCAATTCCGGGGCCGACTCCGCCGTCATCAAGCGGATCGCTATGCAAACCGGCATGAAAACGCTTCACCAGGACAGTATGCTCAAAGTCAAGGAGCAGGTATCCACGATCATTGAAGCTGTGGCCACCGTTCCCCCGGACCAGATCCTCGCCGAAATCAGCCCGCCCCCGGAAACGGAAGCACCGGCTCCTGCCCTGGTCGAAGCCTAGCAGACGGTGCGGCACCGCTCTGACAGGAGGCGACTCGGCATCGAAATGATTTTCTTTCTCAAAGAACAGCTCGCCAATCTTTCGGATCGGCGGCGCCTTTTCCTTCCCTACCATCGGTGAATCGACGGACGCTCCCTTCCGTCCAATCGATGAGCAATTTTGCAATCCGCAAGGGAGGTCTTGACCTTGTGCATGGATTCCAGATTTATCACCCCTTCCCAAGAGCGAAAAAACCATGTCTGAGGATAAGCAGGATGCGCCGGAGCCGAAAAAATCGGTTTCACTCGATTTAAGCGGCTTAGGAAGCCTTTCCCTAGGGCCTTCCTGGGGGGCTGGCGATACGCCGGAACCAAGACTTCCCAAAGAACGGGATGACCGCCGTGGCGGTGATCGCGATGAAAAGCGTTCAGGCGGCGGTCGCCGCGACCGCAGACAACCGCGCGAAGGGGCGCGGAGTGAACGCCGGGCAGGCAACGAGGGCGGCAGACCCGACCGGCGCGAGAGCCACCGGGGCGAACAGCGCAGCGGAGGCTACCCTCAGGAAGTCTTCCAGCCCGTCCTTCATGTCGATTTTTACCCGGAAGACAACCCCTTCAAAGTCCTCATCCAAGCGATCAAACAGTCGCACCGCACGTTTGAGCTCTTCGAGATCGCCCGACTGATTCTCGACAAACCGGAGCGCTTCGTCTGTGTGGCCAAACATCCGCTCCAAAAGGAAGGTGAGCCCGCCCGCCTGTGGGCTTCAGTTCCCGACGGCCTTCCCTTCACCTCCGAAACCGAGGCGGTGAATCATGTCATGAAACACCACCTGGGGGCATTCTTTGACGTCGAAGAACGGGAAGTGGACCCGCCCGCCGGCAACTTCCAAATGATTCATCGCTGCGGCTACACCAACGAGCTGCTCGCGCCCCCCAACTACCACCGGTTTCAGGCGATTTGTCAGGAGCACCACGCATCCCGGCTCGCACACATTCCCTTTGAGCGCTTTCAAAAACGCATCGAATCCGTCCGCGAACCCGAGGCCATTGCCGAGTGGCTCGAAAAAATGAAAAAGCGCCTGCATTATCGCTTGAAGACGGAGCCAACCTTGCCCCCGCCCTCCACCCCTGAGGAAACCGGGGAGTCTCCCGCGCCCGGGCCGACTCCTTCGTCTGGAGACGTGAAGGAATTTGACAGCTTGGAAGCAGCCCGCTTCTACCTCCTTACCCACTCAAAGGAGAAGCTCGTGCGGGCCGCCTACTCTGCTCGCTTCTCCGGCAAAGACGTCTTGCTGCTCCCGGATGCAGATCCGATTCGGCGATCCGTTGAAGTGCTGCATGAACAGCAGATGAAGTTTCCCCTGGAAACCGCCAACCACCTGCGCGGCCGCCTCCGTCGGCTCAACTTTGCGGTTTATAAGAAAGGTTCCAAAGGCGTTAGCTTCGTGTGTGCGGTGAAACGCCGCTTCCGGCAGCCGGATGAGAAATTCGCCGATAACCTTTCCGAGTTGATCGAGTTCATCGAAGCCCATCCGAACATCCAGGCAAAGTTGCTCCCGCGTGAGTTTCTTGGCGTTGAAATGCGGGAAGACGCGGATTTGCAAGGGCTCTCGGAAGCGGACCAAGCAAAAGTCGCCGAGCTGCGCAAGGACCTGAAGTATCTCGTGGCTTCCGGTTATGTGATCGAATACAGCGACGGGCGGCTTTTCCTCCCGCCTCCCCGTTCTGAAGGTGGCGCTGATAACGAGGGCGAAAGCAAAGCCCGGTCGGATAAAGAAAAGGCGGAAAAACCTGCCAAACAAGCTCCCCCAGCGCCCGCCACGAAGGAGGAAGCTCCCGAGACCGTGGCAACCCCTGAGTTGCCCGTGGCCGAAGCAAATCCCGAATCACCAGCGCAACCGGAACCCGAGCTGCGGCCCGAACTACAACCCGAGCCGCAATCGCAGCCCGAGCTACAATCCGAGCCGGAACCGCAGCCCGAACCGCAGCCCGAGCTACAGCCGGAACCACAACCCGAGCTACAATCCGAGCCCGAACCGCAACCCGAACCGCAGCCCGAACCGCAGCCGGAACCGCAACCCGAACCGCAGCCTGAGCCGGCAACGAACCCCAGACCGGTCCCACTGCCCATCACGCCGCAGGAAAGTCCGGACGAGCCGGAGTCTCCGCCTGCGGAGCCGCCGAAGAAAACGGATTCTTAGCCTTTTCTTCCCTTTCCTCTCCCTTCCGGTCCGGGAGGCACTCCGGCCCTTGAACTGATTGAACTTGGGAACGGGAGATTTTTTAAATGTTCTGAACATTTGGGATTGACATAAGCCAGGAGAGTATTTGATTGGCCGCATGAGCAGAAATTTTTGCCGAAGATTGAAGTATCCACGATTGGCTTGCCACCATCTTATTTCGCGGGTGGTGCAGAAAAGGCGACTGATGGATGAGGCGGCGATGGAGGCGATGCGCCAGGTCATGCGCTCGCAGGCGGCGTTTGCGGGGATGGAGGTGCTGACGTATTGCTTTATGGCTAATCACTTTCACATCTTCGTGCGGCTGGATCCGAAGGAGACCGAAAACTTGGACGATGCGGGTCTAGTGGCGCGGTTTCGGGCGCTGTATGGGGGGACGCGCTGCGCTTCGCTGGGCTTGGATGCGGATGATCTGGAAGTCATTCTGAAGAAGAATGGGGACTCTGCTGAGGGCATCCGGCGACGCTTGAAGG
>JAFIGE010000134.1 GCA_020831585.1 Opitutales bacterium
TCGTCAAAATCACCTCCAAATCATCCGCATCGAGTCCCAGCGACGCGCAGCGCGTTCCACCATACAGCGCGCGAAAGCGCGCCACCAGGCCCGCGTCGTCCAGGTCTTCCGTCTCCTTCGGATCCAGCCGTACGAAGATATGAAAGTGATTCGCCATAAAGCAATAGGTCAGCACCTCCATCCCTGCAAACGCCGCTTGCGAGCGCATGATATGCCGCATCGCCTCCATGGCCTCCTCATCCATCAAACGCCTTTTCTGCACCACCCGCGAAATAAGGTGGTGGCAAGCTAATCGTGGATAACGTAACCGCCGACAATACTTTCTACTGCTCATCCAGCCATCCCAGCACCATTCTCAAATCCGTCAATTTAAATGATCTGAACTACAAAAATTCACGAAATTTTTCGCTTGGAAAGCTTCGGGGGATCGGATCGAGAGGGCTGGATGTTCCGGCGCCTTTCGGTCGGTGGGGAAATCCGGTTGCTTTTGGGACGGGGGTGGTTTCATGATTGGCTATGGTCATTGTTGTGGTGATCGACAGCTTTGGGATGGGTGCCTCCGCAGACGCCGAACAATACGGGGATGTGGGTGCCCACACAGCGCGGAGCGCGGCTTGCGGTGGTCCGGAGGGGAGGGCGGTCTGGCCGACGTTGCGGGATGGGGGCCTTGGAAATGCCGCCGCTTTGCGTGGTGATTCGTTGCCCGGTGTGCCGCTGGTGGATCGTCCGCGGGCCCGATTCGGGCTGATGGTGGGGGCTTCGCCGGGCAAGGATACGGTGACTGGCCACTGGGAACTGGCGGGAGTTGTGCTGAAGCAACCGCTGGCCATCTTTCCGCCGGAATGCCCTTCCTTTCCCCGTGACCTGATCGACGCCTTTAGCGGGGAGTTCGGCACGGGTGTTCTGGGTAATCACGCAGCCTCCGGCACAGAAGTTATTGCTTCGTTGGGGGAGGAGCATGTTCGGAAGAATTGGCCCATTTTTTATACGTCCGCCGATTCCGTGATTCAGATCGCCGCCCACGAAGCGGTTGTTCCGGTTGAGCGTCTGTATGCGTATTGCCAGTGGGTGCGGGCCTACTGTGACCGAAAGGGAATCGCCGCCGGGCGTGTCATCGCGCGTCCTTTTGAAGGTGTTCCCGGAGATTTTCGCCGGACTTCCCGGCGCAAGGACTTTTCCATGGCAATGCCGGAGCGCGGCTTGCTTCCGCGCCTCAACGACGTGGGTGTTCGTACGGTGGGTGTGGGGAAGATTGGCGACATTTTTAATCACTGCGGATTGACCGAAGATTATCCCGGCAAAGGAAATCCGGCTTGCCTCGACCGCCTGAAGCGTCTCGCCAAGGAGAATGCGGAAGAGCGCAGCCTCCTTTTCGTGAATCTGGTGGATACCGACATGGTGTTTGGCCATCGGCGGGATCCGCAAGGCTATCACAATGCGGTCGCGCAGGTGGATGGCGTGCTGTGGGAGATAGCGGAGTCCCTCAAAGGGAACGATGTCCTGATCGTCACTGCCGATCATGGCTGTGATCCGGGATTTCGGGGCAGCGACCATACGCGGGAAGATGTTCCTTTGCTTGCATATAGTCGTCATTGCAGGGGCACCGGGCTGGGGATACGCTCATCCTTTGCCGATCTGGCTCAGAGCCTTGCCGCTCATTTTGGTGCCGAACAGCTCCCAGTCGGAGAAGCCTTTCCTTTGCGGGACGGAGCTTCTCCCTGAAAATGAGGCGGCCCCCGCCTTTTTTTGGCGAGGGCCTGGCCTTCACTCATTGGATCAGCAGCAAATCGGGCGTTCTTAGCCGCGCACCAGCTCGTCGAGGTGGCGACCGAGGTGTTTTTCCAGAAAATCTGTGTGGAGGTCGGTGCGGGCTTGGAGCGTTTCGAGGATCGAATCCCGGAACGGGCGGCCCTGGGCATCGACTCCTTTTGTGAGGACGGAGCCGAAGGTCACGTGGAGAAGCTGTCGCCCGTTATTTTCGTCGAGCAGGACACGCTCGAGGTCGTCTGGGGGCGTGGCCAAGAGGCCGGGGACATCGCTTTCAGTCACCGCGATGTGGTAGGTTTTGCGGTCTTCGGCAAAGCGTCCGCCGCTGTAATCGACAATTTCGCGAAAGAGCCCCGGTTCGGCGCGGGCAATGACCCGGAGGGCTTCCAGGTACGAGGTGCCCGCCGTCTTCACGTGCAGGAGGTCGCCACAAACGCGCCCGATGATCGGGTAGATTGAAAATTTGTCCGACCCGCTGTGGATACTGATTTTGTAGGGGCCGAAAGCTTTGGCAATGGCCACATGCGCCGTGAGCGCGTTTTCGAAGGCGGCGAAGTCGCCCTTGTAGTCGACTCCCTTCTCGAACTCACCGATAAAGCGGGGAGCAAGGCTCACCACGGAGATGCCGCGCCGCCGCAGTTCATTGGCGAAAAATAGGTGCTCCAGGGGCGAGGTGGGGGAGTCGGTCTCGTCCACCGAGACTTCAATCTCGTAGGGGCGCTTGATCGTGTCGGCCATGTGGCGGGCCATCTTCTCGCAGTGGGCTGTGGCCCGGCCGTATTTCACGGCTGCGCGCAGGAAGGTTTCCTTGTCAAAGCGATGTTGCGCGCCCTCGGTCTCAAAGGCGGTCGTCAAGTAGAGGTCGGCCACGTCTTCTCCGCCGTAAATCTTGTCCTTCACTTGCTCGGCGAAGGCGGCTTCGAGATCGGCCGCGCTCATCGTATCAGCCGCATTCACGACAAACTCCGAAGGATCAATCGTGAAGAAAGTAAAACCGGCGGCCGCCGTGACATCCACATCGGCCGGCGTCTTCAGGTGGTCGGCGTCCGCCCCCCACGGGCCGCTGTAATCAACCGCTGCCAGGGCGTCTTGAGCGGCCTTCATCACTTCCTGAGGCGTGCGGTTGGTCCGTGCCATTTCGCGGATCGACTGTTGCGCAAAAATGGGGGCAAAATCATGGCGGGCATTCGCCGCGATGTGGCCCGGACCGGCCAGACCCAAACGGTCGCCGTATCCAAATGACTTTTTTAATCCAAGGGGAAGGGGTGTTTTCATATTGACTCCTGCGGGTTGAAAAACCTACACGTGTTGGAAACCTCTCTAGTGTCAACGGAAAAGAAAGAATCCTCATCGGTGGACTCCACTGCCGCCCTTGCCGAGTACCTCGGGGTGTCCCGGTGGACGGTTTCGCGTGTGCTCAACGGGCATTCGGGGGTGCGCGAGGCGACGCGACGGCGCATCCTTGAGGCGATGGGCAAGCTGGGTTTTCAGCCGAATGCGATGGCGCGGGGCTTGCGGGGTTCGCAGACACAGTTGATCGGGATCTGTTTTCAAGAGATCGGCACGCCCGTGCTTGCCCGCAAGGTGGCGACCTTGCAAAACCATCTGCGGCAGGAGCGCTACCGTGCCATCATGGAACTGACGGCGGGCGATCCGCTCTTCGAGGAAGAGGTCATTCGCCACTTCCTCTCCATGCGGGTGGATGGGATCGTGCTCGTCGGGTCGACCTTGCCTCCGGACCATCCGCTCATCTTGCAGCTGGTCAACGACGGACTGCCCACGGTGGCGGTCGATCCCGCCTACACGCTTCCGCTGCCAACCGTTCACCTCGACCGCGAGTATGGCATGGAGTTGAAGGTGAAGTGCTTGTACGAGCTGGGGCACCGCTCTTTCGCGATCCTCGGGGTGGAGAGTGACCCGGTTTACGGTCCCCGGCGTATGCAGGGCTTACGCCGCGCCGCCCGGCGACACCAGATCGCCTTCCGCGAGCACTTCATTTCCCTGAGTCTGCAAGGCTTTGACTTACAGGACTACAATTACGGTTATGCCCTGGGGCGGGAATTGCTCGCCCGCGATCCCCTTCCCACGGGATTGATTGCCTTGAACGACCGCATTGCCCTCGGGGCTGTGAAGGCCCTCTCCGAGGCCGGGTTGCGCATTCCGCAGAACGCGTCCATCATCGGATTTGACAACCTTGAGGTGGCTGCCTGGGCACGACCCTCGCTCACCACGGTCGATCAACAAATCGATCTGATGATGTCCACCGCCGTCACTCTGCTCCTGCAGTCGCTCCGTTCGCGCGACGTAGCCGGGCCGTCCATCCAATACATTCGTCCGGTCCTGAAAGCGCGCGAATCCACCGGCCCAGCCCCCGAATCCTGAAAATTTTCTCGCCTTTGCCAAAAAACCCAACACGTGTAGGTATTCCTCAACATTCTTCCGAATATGAAACGCATTCTCCTGACAACGACTTCCTTTCAGGATACCCCCGGTGCCCATCACGATCTTCTTAAAGAGACTGGGTGGGAGATCATCACGGCCCGCGGGCCGCTCAATGAAGCGGACACGCTCGCGCTTGTGGGCGATGTCGACGGCTTTATTTGCGGGGACGACGCGATTACGCGAGCGGTTCTCGAAAAGGCCCGTCCGCGCCTGAAAGTGCTGAGCAAATACGGCATCGGGGTGGACAAGATCGACGTAGAGGCGGCCACCGAGATGGGGATTCCGGTGGGCTTTACGCCCGGGGTGAACCACACGACCGTGGCCGAACACTGCTTTGCTCTCCTCCTCGCTCTTGAGAAGAACCTGGTCGAGGAAGTGAACATCACCCGTGCGGGCAAGTGGAAGCGCCTCATCGGGCACGAGATTCTCGGCAAGACCATCGGGATTCTCGGCCTTGGCCGGATCGGTAAGGAGGTGGCCGTGCGCGCCGCCGCTTTTGGCCTGAAGATCATTGCCTTCGACATTTATTGGGACGCCGCCTTTGCCGAAAAGCACGGTATCCGCCGTTGCGATACGATGGCCGAGCTGATGGCCGAAGCCGACATCATTTCCCTGCACACCAACCTCAACGAGGAGACCCGGGGGATGATCAATCTCCAGTCGCTCGCGACGATGAAGGACGGGGTCATCATCATCAATTGCGCCCGGGGCGAACTCGTGGAGACGGATGCCATGGTGCATGCGCTTAAGATCGGCAAGGTCTCCGGCTATGGCACGGATGTGCTCGATGAGGAGCCGCCGCGCCCGGATCACCCGCTTCTCAAGGAACCCCGTTGCATTGTCACGCCGCATATCGGCTCGCGCACCTATGAGAGTGTCGTCCGCCAGGCGAGCGCCGCGGTGACCAACATGATCAATCTCCTCAACGGGCAACCGGCGCTTGCCCAGGTCAACAAAGTCCCGCCGCCGAAGCCTTGAGTGGCTTTTTCCAAACCTTTTCGAGAAACCGTTTCCCCCTTTTTCCATGAGCACTGAAGTTTTCCACGTTGTTCCCGAGGACCAGCACAACGCCCTCGTTGCGGCGGCCTACCGCCACCGCGGTTTCGATGAAGCCGAATCCGCTGCCGCCGCCCGCTTCGCCGCCTACGCCACGCGCCACGGTATCCGCACGCACAACGCCCTCAAGGCCCTGCACCTCGACCATTTGTTCGGGAGTGGCTCGCAAGGGTGCGTGCGCGGCGCGCAGGTGGAGAAAATCCCCTCGCGTTTCGCCGCCGCCGAAATCTGGAATGCCCGGCGCAAGCTCGGTCAGGCCGTGGCCTACGATGCGATCGAACGCTGTATTGAACTGGCTGATAAATACGGCGTGGGGATGGTCAGTGTGGATGAAGCGTTTCACTACCTCTGGGGGGGTGGTTATGTGATGGACGCTGCCAAGCGCGGCTACCTCGCCTACACCAATTGCACCGCCGCACTCGCTGAAGTCGTGCCGTTTATGGGCAAGCATCCCACCCTCGGCACCAATCCGCACAGCTGGGGCTTCCCCACGACCGATGCCCTCGGCTTCCCCATCGTGATCGACTGGGCGACCTCCGTCGTCGCGATGGGCCGCGTGCAGCAGCTTGCCCGCGAAGGCAAACCCTTGCCCCCCGACGCCGCCGTGGACGACCAGGGCCGCCCAACAACCGATGCTTCCAAGGCGAAATACCTCGTGCCCTTCGGCGCGCATAAGGGCTACGGGCTGAGCCTCATCAATGAAATCGTCGCCGCCTTCATTGGCGGCTCCCTCCCGACCATTCGCAGCCGGTGGGCTGACGATGGCGACAAGCACGCCCCCTGTTTCTTCTTCCAGGTCATTCACCCCGACGCCCTCAGCGCCGGTGCTTTTGCGGCCGGCCGCGATCGCGATGCCAACATCAAAGCGGTCATCGGCGACATCCTCGGCCACGGGAACGAAAAATGCCTCCTCCCCGGCCAGATCGAAGCCGCTTTCGCCGCCCGCACGGAGAAAAACGGCGGCCTCCTCTTCTCGACCAAGGAAGTCGAAGCCTTCAACGAAATCGCCGCCGAGTGCGACCAACCCCTCTGGGAACCCGCCAGCTTCAAGGTGGCGGAATAGGTCGAATGCGGTTGTCAGCCTATTTCCACTCTGCATTTTTTAGCAGCATGACCCTTTCATCACTTGAAATACTCGGAAAACAGGCGCTCTCTCTTCCGGAGAGAGAGCGGGCGTCCCTGGCCACCCGAATCCTCGATTCCCTCCCCCCGCTTTTTGCCGAATCCGATGGCGGAGAGGGGGAGGCGCGGCGCAGGGATGAAGAGTTGACGACCCATCCTGAACGCGGGCTTTCGATTGTTCAGTTGGAGGAGAAAGTTCGATCTCGTCGCGAGCGGTGAAGATCGTCTTCCATCCTCTTGTTTTCACCGAAATCGACGCGATCATGACCTATTACGAAGAGATCGCCGAATTTGCTCTGGCAGACCGTTTTTTCGAGGATTTCTCGCAAACAGTTCGGCGGGTTTCGGAGAACCCTCAGAGCTTTTCAAACCGGGCCGGCGACTTCCGCCGGGCGAATCTCCGTCGCTTCCCCTTCAATCTCCTTTTCAGGGATTTTCCTGACCACGTGCGAGTTCTTGTTCTTCGCCACCACAGCCGAAATCCCAAATACGGACAAGAGCGCACCTGACCCTTCCATACCCTTTGTTTTTCACCCCCCTCAACACAACATTATGAGCCTTGAACTCCGTTCCGCTGATTCGTGCCAATACGATTGCCTCGCCCTCGGCGAGATCATGCTCCGCCTCGATCCGGGCGAAGGGCGCGTGCGCACCGCACGCTCTTTCAAAGCCTGGGAGGGTGGGGGCGAATACAACGTTGCCCGCGGTCTTCGCCGCTGCTTCGGCTTCCGCACCGCCGTGGTCACGGCCTTCGCCGATAACGAAGTTGGTCGCCTCCTCGAAGACTTTATTCTTCAGGGCGGCGTCGATACGCGCTTCATTCAGTGGCGTCCTTACGACGGCATTGGGCGCACCGTGCGCAACGGCCTCAACTTCACCGAGCGCGGCTTCGGTATCCGCGGGGCTGTGGGTGTTCCCGACCGCGGGCTCACCGCCGCTTCCCAACTGAAGCCGGGTGATATCGACTGGGAATACATTTTTGGCAAGTGCGGCGTGCGCTGGTTCCATACCGGCGGGATCTACGCCGCGCTCTCCGAATCCGCCGCTGAACTCACCATCGAAGCGGTGAAAGCGGCGAACAAACACGGCACCATCGTGAGCTACGATCTCAACTACCGCCCCTCCCTCTGGAAGTCCATCGGCGGCCTCGCCAAGGCCCAGGAGGTGAATCGCGAAATCGCCCAATACGTCGATGTCATGATTGGGAATGAAGAGGACTTCACCGCCTCCCTCGGCTTCGAAGTCGAAGGGGTCGACGAAAACCTCGAGGCCCTGCCCATCGAAGGCTTCCAGAACATGATCAAGAGCGCGGTCGCCGCCTTCCCGAATTTCAAAGCCACGGCCACGACCCTCCGTTCGGTCAAATCCGCCACCATCAACGACTGGGGCGCGATGGCTTGGATGGACGGCGAGTTTTACCAGAGCCGGGACTACCCGAGCCTCGAAATCATGGACCGCGTGGGCGGCGGCGATAGCTTTGCCTCCGGTTTCATCTACGGCCTCATGACCAAGGGCGACGCCGGCGTGGCGGTCGAATACGGCGCCGCCCACGGTGCCCTTGCCATGACCACCCCCGGCGACACGACCATGGTCACCGTGCAGGAAGTCGAAAAAGTCATGCGCGGCGGCAGTGCCCGCGTCGTGCGCTAACGAAAACAGGAAATCAAAAACATGTCGGATTATCTCGAAAAATTCTTTTCTCTGAACGGCCAGGTGGCCGTCGTCATCGGCGGGACCGGTGAACTCTGCGGAGCTATGGCCGAAGGCCTGGCCGGTGCCGGTGCGGAGGTCGTGCTCGTCGGCCGCAACGAGGAAAAGGCCGCCGCGCGCCTCGCCAAGATCGCCGAAGCGGGCGGCAAGGCCTGGTTTCACGCCGCCGATGTGGGCAGCCGCGAGGGTATCCAGTCCCTCCTGGATGCCGTCCTCAAGCGCTCGGGTAAGGTCGACATCCTCGTCAACGGAGCCGGGGTGAATTCGCCCACGCCTTTCTTCGATATTTCCGAAGAGGAAGTGGACCGGATTTTTGAGATCAACTACAAGGGCGTCTTCCGCGCCTGTCAGGTTTTCGGAAAATACCTCGTCGAGCGCGGAGAGGGCGGGAGCATCATCAACCTGGGTTCGATCAGCGGGCTCAATCCGCTCTCCCGCGTATTCACCTACTCAGCTTCGAAAGGGGCCGTGCACAACCTCTCGAAAAACCTCGCCCGCGAGTGGGCCGAAAAGGGCGTGCGCGTGAATGTGCTCGTTCCCGGCTTCTTCCCCGCCGAGCAGAACCGCAAGGTCCTCACGCCCGACCGCGTCGCCCAGATCATGGGCCACACGCCCATGAAGCGTTTCGGCAAAGCCTCCGAGCTGATCGGGGCCACCCTCCTCCTCGCCGGAGCCGGGGGCAGCTTCATGACCGGACACGAGTTGGTTGTCGACGGTGGATACAACTGCATGACGATCTGATTTGTCGGGGCTCTCCTTTTTGGCACAATGTCCTCCATGAAACAGAAAATCACCTACTGGAAGGAATCCGACGGTCGATACCTCGGCTACCTGAATGATTATCCGGATCATTGGACGCAGGGCGAGAGCCTTGAGGACCTCAAAGACCACTTGCGTGATCTTTTTCAGGAGTTCACGCGGCACGACCATCCCGGCATAAGGAAAGTGGAAGAAATCGAGGTGGCATGAAGCGGCGGGACTTGATCTTTAAGCTTACCAGCCTCGGGTGTACCCTCCTGCGCCACGTTGCCAAACACGACATTTTCCATAACCCTCTAAAACCGGCGTAACCCAGCCCGTTCCCCGTCACAACGAGATTAACGAAATGCTCGCGCGAAAGATCATCCGCGATCTTGGAAACGATTGAGCCCGGCGCATTTCATCCATCCCTTCATCAACATGACCTTCATCACCGACGACTTCCTTCTCCATAGCGAAATGGCGCGCAAGCTCTACCACGGCTATGCACGCGACCTGCCGATTATCGATTATCATTGCCACCTCCCTCACGCGGATGTGGCGAAGAACCGGGTCTTTCAAAACATCACCGAGATCTGGCTGGAGGGCGATCACTACAAGTGGCGGGCCATGCGGGCGAACGGTGTGGATGAGCGCTTTTGCACGGGCGATGCTTCGCCCAAGGAAAAGTTTATGGCCTTCGCCGCGACGGTTCCCAAGACCCTGCGCAACCCCCTCTATCACTGGTGCCATCTCGAACTGAAGCGCTACTTTGGCATCGACAAGCTTCTCGACGCCTCCACCGCCGAAGAGATCTGGGCGGAGACGGAAGCGCAGCTTGCCTCGCCTGAGCTGAGCGCCCAGGGCATTTTGGAGAAGTTCAAAGTCACGGTTGTCTGCACGACGGACGACCCCGTCGATCCGCTCGACACGCACGCGGCCATCAATGCCAGCGGCATCGGCACCCGCGTTTACCCGACTTTCCGTCCGGACAAAGCCCTCGCCGTGGAGAACGCCCTCGCCTGGAACAACTGGGTGAACAAGCTCGAATCCGCCAGCGGGGTGAAGTGTGCCAACTTGGAAGGCTTTCTCAATGCCCTGCGCGCCCGTCATGATGCCTTCCACGCCGTCGGCGGGCGTCTTTCCGACCATGGTCTGGAGCGGGCCTATGCCACCTTCCCCAGCGACGAGGAGGCCGCCGCCATCTTCGATCACGCCCGCGCCGGTGGCCATATCGAGGGCATGGAGAAGGAACTCTTCGCCTCCTACCTCATGCACTTCTTCGGCCGCCTCGACCATGAGAAGGGGTGGACGAAGCAGATGCACCTCGGGGCCATGCGCAACAACAACGAGGCCCTCTTCCGCCAGCTCGGGCCGGACATCGGCTGCGACTCCATCGGCGATTTCCCGCAGGGCGTGCCCCTCTCGCGCTACCTCGGTCGCCTTGCCGGGGATGGCATTCTGCCCAAGACCGTGCTCTACAACCTCAACCCCGCCGACAACTATCTCTTTGGCACAATGGTGGGCAACTTCCAGGAGGGTGGGGTGGCCGGCAAAATGCAGTTTGGCAGCGGCTGGTGGTTCCTCGATCAGAAAGAGGCCATGATCTGGCAAATGAACGCCCTCTCCAACCTCGGTCTCCTCAGCCGCTTTGTCGGAATGCTCACCGATTCGCGCAGCTTCATGAGCTATTGCCGCCACGAGTATTTCCGCCGCATCCTCTGCAATCTCCTTGGCGAGGATGTCGAGCGCGGCGAAGTGCCCAACAACGAAAAACTCCTCGGGCAGCTTGTCACCGATGTCTGCTACGGCAACGCCGCCGAATACTTCGGCTTCGAACTCGGCAAATACCGCGCCTGAATCCTGACAATGGTGTAGAAGCGGCATCCTGCCGCTTTCACACACTCCACCTTTCAAAAACTCAATCCAACCACTGATCGCCACTGATGAACACTGATTTTGACGGGGTAACGGAATTTCACGATTTTGCCCATTGAGTGATGGACGAAATGCCTTTAGAACCTCCGGCATCAGTGTGGATCAGTGTTCATGAGTAGTTCAAACCCGGAAGAAAAGCTAAGAATCGAAATGAATACAGTTAAACTCGGAATTATCGGCGTCGGCAACATGGGCACGGCGCATGCCAACAACATCCTTGCGGGCAAGGTCCCCGGTCTCGAACTGGCCGCCCTTTGCGACCACAAGCCTGAGCGCCTCGAAGGGTTCGCTGACATCGCAAAGTTCGGCAGCGCCGATGAGCTGATCGCCTCGGACAAGGTGGATGCCATCCTCGTGGCCACGCCGCACTACGACCACACCACGCTCGGTGCGGCCACCCTGCAGGCGGGCAAACACCTTCTCGTGGAGAAACCCATTTCCGTGCACAAAGCCGATTGCGAGCGCCTCATCGCCGCGCATACGGACAAGAACCTCGTCTTCGCGGCCATGTTCAACCAGCGCACCGATCCGCACTACACAAAGCTGC
Source organism: Opitutales bacterium (assembly GCA_020831585.1). GTDB lineage: Bacteria > Verrucomicrobiota > Verrucomicrobiia > Opitutales > Oceanipulchritudinaceae > JAFIGE01. The sequence goes on from JAFIGE010000134.1 coordinate 11,321, forward strand.
GCGAACTGATCGAGAGCGGCGAGCTGGGCGAGATCCGCCGGGTCGTCTGGATCATCACCGACTGGTTCCGCACCCATGCCTACTACGCCTCCGGCGGTTGGCGGGCCACCTGGAAGGGCGAGGGCGGCGGCGTCCTCCTTAACCAGTGCCCCCACCAGCTCGACCTCTGGCAATGGCTCTTCGGCATGCCGCAAAAGGTGCGCGCCTTCTGCCAGATCGCCCGCTACCACGACATCGAAGTGGAGGACGATGTCACGGCCTACATGGAGTATGCCAGTGGCTGCAAAGGCGTGTTCATTACCACGACCGGCGAAGCTCCAGGCACCAATCGCCTCGAAGTCACCGGCGAGCGGGGGCGCGTCATCATCGACACTTCCACGGGGAACGGCATTGCCTATGACCGCAACGAAGTGCCCATGACGCGCTTCAGCGAGACCACCGAAGGCGGCTTCACCAAGCCAGACCGGTGGCACGTGCAGATCCCCGTAAAAGGTCACGGAGAACAACACGTGGGCATCATGAAAAACTTCACTCAGGCCATCCTCAAGGGAACCCCCCTCATCGCCCCGGCCGCCGAGGGGATTCACTCGGTCGAGTTGGCCAACGCCATGCTCCACAGCTCCTTCCTCGGTGAAACCGTGGAGCTGCCCATTGATGCGGCCGCCTATGAGGCCCGACTCAAGGATCTCATCGCCAATTCCCGATTCGAGAAAAAAGTCGAAGAGAAGATTTCGGCCGATTTCCGCTAACCCCTTTTTCCTGGATACACGGATATGAGCACACAAGCCCGCGATGGCATGAACTACGCACCCAAGTCGGCGAAACCCGAACCGGTCGTGAAGCCCGGCGAGTTCACCTTTGCCTCCGCCTTCTTCGACCACGGCCACATCTTCGGCCAAACCAACGGCCTCACCGACGCCGGGGGCGTCTGCAAATGGGCCTGGGATCCCGATCCCGCCCGCCTCGCCGACTTTGTGAAAAAATACCCCGGCGCGCGCGCGGCCCGCTCCTTCGAGGAAATCCTCGAAGACCCCGAAGTCCACCTGGTCACCGCCGCCGCCGTCCCCAGCGAACGGGCCGGCATCGGCTTCCGGACGCTCCGCGCGGGCAAAGACTATTACACCGACAAATCCCCCTTCACCACCCTCGGACAACTGGCCGAGGCCAAGAAGGTCGTTGCCGAAACTGGCAGAAAGTATCTCTGCGATTTCTCCGAGCGCCTCCACACCGAAGCCGGTTGGTATGCCGGCGAATTGGCCCGCGGCGGTGCCATCGGGCGGGTTCTTCAGGTCATCATCATGGCCCCGCACAACCTCAACGCCCCCTCGCGCCCGGCCTGGTTCTTCGACAAATCCAAATACGGCGGCATCCTCACCGACATCGGATCGCACCAGTTTGAGCAGTTCCTCTATTACACCGGAGCCACCGACGCCACTGTCGAATTCGCCCGCGTGGAAAACTTTGGCACCCCCGATTATCCCGGACTCGAAGACTTTGGTGAAGCCAATCTCCGCATGGACAACGGTGCCTCCTGTTACTGCCGCCTCGACTGGTGGAACCCCCGCGGCCTCCGCACCTGGGGTGACGGGCGCACCTTCATCCTCGGCACCGACGGCTACATCGAAGTGCGCAAATACATCGAAATCACCACGGAGCCGAAGGAGGAGCAAGTCGTCTACCTTGTCGACCACGAGGGCGAAAAACGCATTCCCTGCTCAGGCAAAGTGGGCTATCCCTTCTACGGGCGCCTGATTCTCGACGTCCTCAACCGGACCGAGGAAGCCATGACCCAGGCCCACTGCTTCAAGGCCGCCGAACTCTCCATGCAGGCACAAGCTCTCGCCGACGCGCAGTAATCGCGCCCTTGACCGGTTGCCCACCCATTCTGCAAACGGTGCCCGTGGGCGGGGCGACCACTCTTGAAGCGCCGGGCATCCGGCCTGTATTTCCGCACCCGCGGAATCGGGCGCGGGAGCCGGAGAGGGATGCCGTTGGGTTTCACAAACGAACGAAGAAGTTTCTGGAAATCCGAGTTCACCGGTTTTTATCAGTGGTTGAGTTGATTGATGGAGGTTCCAAGCCGGCCCCATCGCACTCTATTCCGGAGCCTCATTATCGACCATGATTTGTCTTCGGTGGAATTATGCTTGCTCTGCCCATGGGAATCCTTCTCCTCTACCTCCTTTGTTTGTGCCCGGGTGGCGGAATTGGCAGACGCGACGGACTCAAAATCCGTTGCCCGCGAGGGCGTGTGGGTTCGACCCCCACCCCGGGTACCATTTCAGGCGAGTGTGTATGCGCCGTGGGTCTAGATTTGCAGTTTTGAATCTGCAAATCTTCGATCCATGAAAAACTCACGCTTCAAAATTACTGACTTTATTAATCCCAGCGGGGAACGGGTGTTCCGGATCTCGGGCACACTGATTGGGAAAACCATTCGGAATAATTTCAAGTTCAGGGCCGACGCGGTTGCCTATCGGCAGGACCTGGAGGTTGAGTTTCTCAATGGGGAGTCGGAGGGCCAGACGGTCTGGACCACCCTGACCCATGATCAGAACCGCGATGCCATCGCGGCCGTGAATATGCTCAAGCGGGGTGGGTCTTCCAAGTCGCTCACGTTTGCTGTGGGTTTCTTTCTGCGGCACTTTGATGAGGCGACGGTGGATGTGAAGGTGGAGGATGCTTCCGCGGCTTATCTAAAGGTTCGGCGGGCCGACCGGGATCGCGGTGTTTCTCTCACTCCCGCAGGAAAAGTCCCTGCGCTCTGCGATGGGTCGCTTTGTGCGGACGTTTGGCGGTCGGATCATGGGGGATGTGCACTCTTCACGAAGCGATAGACGCTGTAATAGGAGCCGGTAAAGCCATGCCGCAGACTCAGGTCATGATGAATCCGCTCGATACTCAGACCCGATTCGAACCACTCCAGAATGAGGGCGCGATGACCTTCGCAGCTACTCTGCGGACCCTTTTTCCCGGTTTGCGGGTTGGTGCACTTTGACTCGCCACTATACTCTGCCAGAGGACGAGCTTCGTTGAGGAGCAACCTGCGATGAGTATCGTGCGAAAATGCGACCTGCTGGGAGTTCCGCGCTCGAGTTTTTACCACCGCTGCAAGCGCAAAGCGGGTGCTGAAGATGAGCTGCTGATGCAGGCGATTGACCGGATCTATACGGAGAAACCGACCTATGGGAGCCGCCGCATGGTGGACGAACTGGGCAAACTCGGCTACGCTGTTGGGCGGGACCGCGTGCGCGGATTGATGCGGTGCATGGGCATTGAGCCGATCTACCCGAAGCCGCGTCTGAGCGTGCCCGGCAAAGGGCACAAGATCTATCCCTACTTGCTGCGCAACATGGAGATCGAACGCTCGAATCACGTATGGTGCACGGACATCACCTACATTCCCCTGGGCAGCGGCCACGTCTACCTCACGGTGGTGATGGACTGGTCGAGCCGTTATGTGATCAGTTGGAGGCTCAGCAACAGCATGGGCGAGGCCTTCTGTGTGGAGTGCCTGCAAGAGGCTCTGTCGCGCGAGGATCGGCCGGAGATCTTCAACACGGATCAGGGCAGCCAGTACACGGGCAAAGCCTTCACAGGGGTCCTGAAGCGCCATAAAATCCGAATCAGCATGGATGGGCGTGGCCGGGCCTTGGACAACGTCATGGTTGAGCGGTTTTGGCGCACGATCAAATACGACGACATCTACATCCGCGGCTACGAGACGATGGGGGAGTTGCGCCGGGGCATTGCCGCGTTCATCGAAAAATACAATGGCCGCAAGCACCAGACGCTGAAAATGAGTCCGGAGAAAAAATACCGCAGCGGGCTGGAACAAAACGAGGCGGCATGAAAGGAATGAATACCCCCGGTTCCGTCGCTTCGCTCCGGCCTTGCCGCTGCGCGGCACCCCTTCGGGGACGGCCTTCGCGAAGCGACGG
>JAFIGE010000135.1 GCA_020831585.1 Opitutales bacterium
GGGCGTTTGTGGAGGGTTGGCTGGCGGAGCGGAAGCGGCACCGGAAGAAGGCGGCGCAGTTGAGCGATCCGGTGGGGACGGAGATCGTGTTGTGGTAGAGTCGGCACGGTTGTTTTTTGAGGCTGGGTGGTTTTTGCGCTTTCCCCTGCCGGACTGGTGGGGCATGAAGTGCATCCCATGGAGCTGATTTTTCTTGGAACCGGAACTTCGCAGGGTGTGCCCATGATTGCGCACGATGCGCCGGGGTTGGATCTCAAGGAAAAGCGGAACTGGCGCACGCGGTCGAGCGTGCATGTGGTCATGGACGGGCATCATGTGCAGGTGGATGCGTCTCCGGAGTTTCGCTTGCAGTGTGTTTTCAACGGCATCCATCAGGTGGACACTTTCATTCTCACCCACGGGCACGCGGACCATATCATGGGCATGGATGATCTGCGCCGGTTCATTGATTTGCGCGACGGGCTTGCCTTGCCGGTTTACGGTTGGGATGAGGGGTTGGAGCGGGTGCGGCGGATTTTCCCCTATGCTATCCGCGAACGTCCGGTGGTGCGGGGTTATCCGGCTTTCAGCCTGCAAATGATGCCCCCTGTGCTGGAGACACCCGGCGGGCGCATCTATGCGACGCCTCTGCCCCATGGTGGCATTGAGGTGATCGGGCTTGTCTTTGAGGAGGCATCAAGCGGCAAACGCCTGGCCTATTACACGGATTGCAAGTCTGTGCCTGAGGAGGCGATGATTTTGGCACGGGAGGCCGATGTGGTGGTGTTGGATGCCCTTCGACCGGTGCCGCACCCCTCCCACATGTCGATTGATGAAGCGGTCCAAGCGGCCAAAGCGATCGGTGCGCCTGCGACGTATTTCACCCACATGACCTTCATGATCGACCACGTGCGCGATGGCGAACGGCTGCCGCCCGGCGTGGCCTACGCTTACGACGGGCTACGGGTGCAGATTTGAAGCGCGGCTCTACTCGCCGCGAAATCAGTGATCCCAGGGGAGGCGAACGGGGGTGCGGGCGTGGTTCCACACCTCGAAGGGTTCCCAGAGTTTGCCGGGATTGAGGATGTTATTGGGATCGAGGGCGTCTTTGATGCGCCGCATCGCCCCGATCTCCGCTTCGCCCAATTGGAGCGGGAGAAAGGGCGTTTTGGCGAGGCCGATTCCGTGTTCACCGCTGATGGCTCCACCGTTCTCGACGACGAACTCCATAAGGCGGCGAATGCCGTCGGCGGCGCGCTTGGCGGCGTCCGCATCCGCCGCAGTGTAGAGGATGTGCACGTGGAAGTTTCCGTCGGCGGCATGGCCGAAGACGGGCATGGGGAGAGCGATCTCCCGTTCGGTCTGGCGGACAAAGTTGAGAAGCGGTTCCTGAATATCCAGAGGAACAACAACATCCTCGTTTAATTTGGTGTCGCCGAGTTCGAACATCGCCTGGGAACAGCCGCGGCGCACGGCCCAGAGGTTTTCGGCCTCATCGGGTGTGGCGGAGACGGTGATGTCTTCGGCGAGACCGGAGACGGCTTCGATGAGGATATCGAGATCAGCTCGGGCGCGCCCCTCGGCTCCGTCACACTCGACGAGGAGGAGGGGCGGGCTGTTTTCGCGAATGTAGAGGGGGAGGGCTTCGAGCTTCGCGGGGGCGGTTTTCTTCCAGAAGGCGACGGTTCCGCGAACGCTCGGGCGGTCAAGAAACTCGAGAATGCTGGGGATGCGCCGCGTGCGCAGAATCCGCCGCACCCCTTCGAGAGCCGCCGTGCCGGAGGCAAAGGCGAGGAGGGCGGTGGCTTGTTCGGCGGGGGCGGGGAGGAGGCGCACGGCGGCACCAGTGATGATGCCGAGGGTGCCTTCGGCCCCGATCCAGAGGTCGCGCAAGTTGTATCCGGCGACAAATTTCCGCAGAGGGGCGGCCCAGCGAACGAACTCCCCCGTGGGCAAGCAACCTTCGAGCGAGAGCACGTAGTCGCGTGTGACGCCATATTTTGCGCCGCGCAAACCGCCGGCATTGCAGGAGAGCGTGCCGCCCAGGGTGGCGTGTTTCTTCGAGCCCGGGTCGGGGGGGTAGAAGAGGCCGTGCGCGCGGGCGGCGCGGTCGAGTTCCTCAACCGTTACACCGGGCTGGGCATAGGCGATCATGGAGTCGGCGTCGATGTGCAGGTTCTTCCAGCCGGAGAGGTCGATGACCCAACCGTCTTTCGCGGGAGTGGCGGCTCCGGTGGTGGCGCTGCCGGCCCCGCGGGCGACCACGGGGACGCGGTGGCGATTGGCAAGGATGAGGACGGTGCTGACCATTTCCTCATCGACCGGACGAATGACGGCCTGCGGCAGGCGGCTGTAGCGAAGGTTGTCAAGGGAAGCGCGAAACCGGCCGTCGTCCGTGAGGTCCACAGCTTCGGGGGGCAGCGCTTTCCGCAATTCGTTTAGGGCGTCATTCATAGAGTGGGCGCAAAGCGTATCAGGGATTCGGCGGGGTGGCGAGCACGGCTTGAGCGTGGCGGGCAAAGTGGCCGCGTAAATCCGCCGCATAGCTTTGTAGAACGCGTCGCGCCGCACCGGTGGGGTCGCCCGCGAGGAAACAACCGCGCGCGAGGCCGAGTTCGCGGAGGCCCTCGTTGCGTGCCGTCGTTTCCACGGGATCGGGGTTTGCGCCGGTCACGACCGTTCTGGATTCAATGCGGGCGTGGCCGCTGATACCGGGTGACTCGAGGAGGCGGGCGAGGGCGGTGGCGAGTTCGGTGGACCGGAGGCGGGCGGTCGCTTCAGCGAGGGCACGGCAGTGGGAAAAGGCGGGATCGGCGGGCAGGGAATCGATTTTGCGGAGCAGCACGGGCTCGGCAATTTGCGCATCTCCGGTGGCGGCAAGAGCAAGGATGGCATCGTCGAGGGGGCTGCTGCTGCGCCCAAACTGGCCCATGCCGGTGTAATTCCAACCCTCGTCCCAGGCCTGCGCATCGACGCGTGCGGCGAGCTCGGGTGCCACTTCGGAGACGCCGAGCATACCGAGCACGAGGGCGGCTTCGGCGCGGACTTCGCCTTCCGCGCCGCGCCATTTTTCGAGGAGCAGGGGAATTGCTTGGTCCGCATGACCGACGATGACCGCGCAGGCGAGCAGATCCAGCGGATGCGTGCCGACAGCTGCGCTCACCGCATCCATGCCGAGCGGAAAGGAGTCTTCATGGCGGGCGACGTCTTCCTCAAGGATGCCCACCTGAATGAGCTGCTTTTGGAGCGCCCGGATATTGAGCTGGCGGGTGGATTGGCGCGGATCCAGCCGCAGGGTGGCGGCGGCGAGACCGGCGGCGTAGCCCTGATTTTGGACATCCGGTTGCATGCGAATGGCGGGGAGGGCGTCGCGGTGCGCGCTCATGCCGAGGCCGGTCACGATGGTGTTGGAAAGGCCCTGCGGGAGCATGCAGCGGAAGGGCACATGGGCACGCAGGGGTTTCTTGTGCGGCGGCACGAGCTGGAAGACGGGGTGAACGGTGAACCCGTGGGTGTCGAAATTGCTCTCGGCGGTGAAGACAGTGTCGGGGAAGGTGCGTCCGGCGAGGAAGTCCAGCGGCGAGAGTTCGATATCGCCGTGGATCTGGCGGCGTTCGCGTGTGCCGATGAGCGGCGCGGTATCGAATTCATCGCGGAATTTCGCCCGGGCGGTGGCGAAGGCGTGCGTGACGCCCTCAATATCGCTGTCGTCGATAAAGGTGTGGTCGCTGTTGCGGTAATGGATGTTTGGATTCCGCGGGGAAAGCCCGGAGCCCTGCACAGCCACGTGATCGGCTCCAATGACGCGGCAGGGTGCCCCGGCGGCGGCCGCCACATCGCAGTTTCCGGTGGCATCAACGACTGCCCGGCATCGCACCCCGATGAGTCCGCGCGGGGTCGATACGAGCGCTCCGGTGATGCGGTCGCCCTCCATGTTGACGGCGACTGGAAAACTGCCCAGCCAGGCATCCCCGCCCGCTGCGTGGAGCGTGCGGAGGAGCCAATTGGATTTGTCCTCGGGGTGCCATGAATGCCCGTGCTTATGGGGTGCCTGCGCTCCGCCGAAGGCGGCGACTCCCTCGTCCATCTCGCGGGTGAAACCGACCCGGTTGCCAAACCAATAGTTGGCAATGAGTCCGAAGGTCCCGACTCCGCCGAGTCCGTATTGCAGCTCCGCGACGACCGTGCGGGCACCGGCGCGGGCCGATCCGATGGCGGCGGACGCCCCTCCCGTGCCCCCTCCGGCGACGAGGACATCGATGGCCGTTTCGGCAGCGGCCGCGGGGAGGTGGATGTCGACAAAGTTGGCCGACCGGGAGGGCCGGGCGAAGGTTTCGGCCACCTTCCAGTTGGCTTCGGATGGCTTTGGAGCGCGCAGCGCCTCGGGGTGCGGCGGTTCCTGCAAGCGCCGCCGCGCCGCATCAGCAGCAAGCTCACCGCAGGCGATGCGCGTAGCGGGGCTGGCGAACCCTTCGGCGGCTTCACTCGTGAGCGGGAGGAGCGGGCCGGCGAGAAAGATACCCGGCGCAGGCATCCAGGCGGCTTCCGGGAGGCTTTCCAGCGATGTCGCCAGCGGTTTATCCGCCTGTGTATAGGCGGCGGACGGCACCCCGAAAATGAAATCGGCCGCGAGGCGGATGCCGGAGAAAGCGTGCTCCGTGCGCAGAAGGGTGTCGGCGCGAACCTGATCGACCGGTCGGCTCTGCCCGCTCGGGGCGAAGGTCTTGCGGAAGAGGCTGAGGCGCTGGGTTTCGCCTGCTTTGCGCGCGGGGAGGTCGAAGGCCGGGCCGACTTCGCGCCAACCCTCCGCCGCAGGGGCCTCCGCCGCCATGACGGTCCAGGAAGCTCCTCCCTCCTCACGGACATTTTGCGCCGCCTGGTATCCACAAACCTGCAACAAGAGCGCGTGTTCGCTGGCATCGATGGCCACTTTGGCACGAACCGCAAAGAGGGCGGTGCGCGAGGCAAAGACGGCTCCGGCAAAAGCCCCATCTTCGTCGAGAATGGGCGCGACCGGGCGGCTTTGAAAGAAGAAGTCCACGTTGGCACCGAAGAGAGCTTCATCGAGCGCGCGCTTGAAGCGACCGGGCGTGAGGGCATCTGTATCGGCAGCAGCGATACTTTTGAGAAGCGGAGCGTCGCCCGCAATGTCCTCCCGGGTGAGGCGCAAGGCACCGGCGGTCTCGCTGCCGAAGTAGCTGCGGGCGGAAACGGCCACGGCCGAATGCCCCGCCCCGCGCAGCCGGAGAGCGGCGGCGACGGCGGCGCTGGAGGCCCCGAAAACGAGGGCGTCCACCGATGCGAAAACGGGCACAGAGATGGCCGTTCCTTGCTCAATGGACTGAATTGCTGGAGTGGGATTAGGGAGAAACATGGAGAGGCAGGATGGTAGCCGCATTTCCATCTGTAAATCTGCAAAACGGTCAAATCGCGCGAAAGGCTTGCCGCCGGGCGCGGTTGGCCTCTTCGTTTCAAATTCCCATGAAAATTGAAACCCTTTGCCTCCACGCCGGTCAAGAACCGGACCCCTCCACGCTCTCCCGCGGTGTGACCGTTCACCGCACGTCTTCTTTTGTTTTCCGCGATACGGAACACGCGGCGAACCTCTTCGGTCTGCGCGAGTTGGGGAATATTTACAGCCGCCTGATGAACCCCACCCACGATGTGCTGGAGAAACGGGTGGCTGCCCTCGAAGGAGCACCGGCGGCCCTGGCTCTGGCCTCCGGCACGAGCGCGGTTTTTTACTCGATCATCAACGTGGCCGAAGCGGGCGATGAGATTATTTCAGCGAACAACCTTTATGGCGGGACCTACACCCAGTTTGCCGACATTCTGCCGAAGCTCGGGATCAAGGTAAAGTTTGTCGATCCGCGCGACCCCCAAAACTACGCCGCCGCGATTACGCCGAAGACCCGCGCGCTCTTCTGCGAGACCGTGAGCAATCCCGGTCTGGACGTCTCCGACATCTCCGCCATCGCGGAGATCGCCCATGCCCACGGGTTGCCCCTGATGGTGGACTCGACGTTTTCCACGCCCTACCTGACGCGCCCGCTCGAACACGGGGCGGACATCGTCATCCACTCCCTCACGAAGTGGATGGGCGGGCACGGGGCGGCCATCGGCGGAATCGTCGTGGACAGCGGCCGTTTTCCCTGGAACAACGGAAAATTCCCCCTCTACGATCAACCGGACGCATCGTATCACGGGCTGCGCTGGGGGCACGATTTGCCCGAGCCACTCGCTTCCCTGGCCTTCATTTTGCGTATGCGCACGGTGCCTCTGCGCAACCTCGGGGCCTGTATTTCGCCCGACAATGCCTGGATTTTCCTGCAAGGCATCGAAACCCTTCCCCTGCGCATGGAGCGTCATTGCGAAAACGCCCTTGCCGTGGCGAAATACCTCCAGGAGCACCCTGCCGTGGAATGGGTGCGCTTCCCGGGCCTGCCGGAGGACCCGAGCTATGGTCTCAACCAAAAGTATCTGGGCGGGAAAGGCGGTTCGATGGTCGTTTTTGGCATTCGTGGCGGAAAGGAAGCGGGGGCGCGCTTCATCGACAACCTCAAGCTCTTCAGTCACCTGGCGAACGTGGGCGATGCCAAGTCGCTTGCCATTCACCCGGCCACGACGACGCACAGCCAGCTCACGGCTGAGCAGCAAATTGCCGGAGGGATTCGCCCCGAGCTCGTGCGTTTGTCCGTCGGCATTGAGCACAAGGATGATATCCTCGCTGATATTGACCAAGCTTTGGCCGCAGCGGTCAAATAACTTGCAAAGGATTACTGGGGATTCTTTTGCTTCCTTAGTTGGAAGGCGATGAGAACCACCGTGCTGAGCAGGATGCTGAGGGTGGCCATGGCCATGGCGGCGGATATATCGCCTTGCTCGAACTGGTTGAAAATGAAGGTGGCGGTCGTGTCGACGCCGGGCGGCAGGAGGAGAATAGACGCGACCAACTCGCGCATACACACAATGAAGGTGGTCAGCCACGCGGCGATCAACCCGGGGCGCAACTGCGGCAGGACGATGCGCCAAAAGACGCCCAGGCGCGAGGCTCCGAGAATGGCGGCGGCGTCTTCGAGGCTCTCGTTGACCGTGCGCAGGTTCGCGTTGGCATAGTTGAGGGCGTCTGTGATGTAGATGATGACGTAAGCGAGGAGAAGCATCCACACCGTGTTGTAGATGTCGATACGCACCCAGGGCGCATTCCAGGCGAGAATGAGCGCCACGGCCATAACGATCTTTGGGATAACGCGTGGCAAAAGTGCCACGCCATCGAGGAACTTTTGCAAGGGGCCCTCGCTGCGCACATTCACATAGGCGATGTAGGCACCCGCGAGGATGCAAATGGTGGCCGCCCCCAGGCTCAGCCCGAGACTCGTGCGGAGGGCACCGAGACCGCGCGAACCCGGCTCGAAGAGCGCCCGGTAGTGGCCGATGGTGAGGCTTGGCAGACCCTCGCCCCAGCGGTCGGCGAGGCTCGTGAGGACCATCGCGGCATAGGGCAGCAAGGCCCCTCCGAAAAAGAGGGCGAGGAAAAGCAGCCAGCCGCCCGCGATGGCCACAGGCCGCAGATGAACCAAACGAACGGCACTCGGACGAAACTTCGCCCGGCCCCCGCGTGCGGCCAGCATCCGACTTGTGTAAAGCGAAACCAGGGCGAAGAGACAGAGCAGGCTTGAAAGCGCCGTCGCCAGGGGCAGGTCGACCGGCCAGCTGGTGACGAGATAGAAAATCTCGGCGGGCAGGAGCGGCAGGTTGCTGCGCGTTCCCAACACGGCGGGCACCCCGAAATTGGAGAGAGCTTCGAGAAAGACCAGCAAACCCGAATTGAGGATGCCCGGCAAAAGCAGGGGAAAAAGCACGCGGCGCGCGTTTGTGCGCCAGTCTGCTCCAAGGATGGAGGCGGCGTCTTCGAGACGGCTGGGAATCGTCCGCAGCGTTGCCTCCACCGCCAGGGCAACGTAACCGTAGGACGAAAGCGCCATGACGAGGGTGACGCCCCAAAAGGAGAAGAATGTCGCCCGCATCGTCTCCGGCATGGGGCCGAGGAGGCGGTCGGCGAAACCACCGTCCTGCATGATGAGGATGTAGGAGAGCGCCGCGATGTACGGCGGCGTCATGATGGGCACGAGGAGCGTGAGGCGGGCCCAGAGCTTTCCCGGGAAATTCGTTCTTGCGAGGAGGTAGCCGCAGGGGATGCCAAAAATCCAGCTCAGCACCGTCACCGAGGCCGCCCAGGCGAGGGAGTTGCCGAGCATGCGGACAATATCCGGCGTAGCCACCATGCGGCGGTAGGCATCGAGAAAGCCATCCCAACGGCCGCCCAGAAAATCGGGAAAAATGCTCTGCAAGAGGAGCAGAACGAGCGGATAGCCCGTTGCTCCAAGCAGCAGCCCAAGGCAGATCAGAAGGGGTATTTTGCGCCCGAGCGCTTGGCGGAATCGGCGAAGGTGCATGACGGGGTCCTTCAGGGGCGCACGACCGCAGCCCGCTCGATCTCGATTTGAAAGCGCCGCAGAATCTGCGTCTGGCGGCGGTAGGCTTCGGCGATATCCGTTTCAAAAGTGGGCGGCAGGCCGTCTCCGGCGCGAACATGGCTCAGGGGGATATCGCGGCGGGCGGGAAGAAGGTGAGCATCGGCCAGGGCTTGTTGCATCTCCGGGGAAAAGTAGTGATCGAGAAAGGCGCGCGCGCGCTCCGGATGGGGCGCACCCGCGAGGATGGCAATCGGGCGCGTGACGAGTGCCGAACCGGACGGAGGGAAGTGCATGTGGATCTGCGCGCCATCCGCCATCTGTCGGTAGATCAGGTAATCGACCGCCCCGACAATGGCGTCAAAAGCACCGATCAGGAGACTCGTGATCGCCTGGCTGTTCGCGGCAGCGAACTCCAGTCCGCCCCGGCGCGCTTGCCGGAAATCCCCCCACATGTCCTCGCCGCGTGTGAGCGCGTAGGCCACCACAAAGTCTCCCGCCGATCCCGAGCGCGAGGGGGAGGGCATCGTCACGCGGCCTTGAAAACGCCCTTCAAAAAAGTCGGCCCATTCCAGATCCGGGTTGCGGAACTCGTTTCGCAGGGCAATGCCCACCAGAGCTGCTCCGGTGGCGAAGTAGGTCGAATCGGGGTCGTGCCAGGCATTTTCGGTCTCCTCCAGCCAGGGCGCGTCAGGGTAGGGAAGGAGACGCGCATTTGCCTTCAGAGCCTTGGCCGCCACTTCACTGGCGAAGATCACCACATCGGCCCGCTGACGGTATTTCTCAGCCTCCAGCCGGGCCATGACCTGCCCTGTGGTCGCAACAAAGAGGTCCACCGCGATGCCCGTTTCCTCCGTAAAGGTTCGTGTGATGTGCTCGATGAGGGGACGCGGCCCGGCTGAGTAGACCACCAGGGATTCCCGCCCGCTGTCGTCGACCGGTCCACAGGCCGCGAGGAGCCAGGAGGCCGCCAATGCAGAAAGTCCGAAAAGCTGGCGGGTGAAGCTCATTCGGTAAGAAGCCGCACATCGTCTATCGAAAAGGCGATATCCACCGCTGCTCCCTTGGGAATACGTGCAGGGGAGATGCCGCGGAAGATGAGGTCCTTTCCGATATGCGCAAAGATCTCGTGCCGGTCTCCGAGAAACCGCTCGCGCAGACATGTGCCCGTGAGGCAAACTTCGTTACCCTGTGCAATGCGGGGACGGCCATTTTGCATGCGGATGCTCACCGCTTCGCGCCGAAGGAGGAGGTGCCCCCGGTGCGGCCAGGCGCGCGGAGCCTCCCGCTCCAGCCGCACTTGCCCATCCAGTTGCCAATGTCCGCCCTCGCGGGTGTAGCTGAAGAGATTCGAGGCTCCGATGAAACCGGCAACAAATCGGGTCTGCGGCTCGCGGTAGATTTCTTCCGGAGCGCCCACCTGTTCGAGTCGTCCCTGGTTCATCACCGCGATGCGGTCGCCCACAGTGAAGGCCTCTGTTTGATCGTGGGTCACGTAAACCGCCGTGATACCCGCTTCCTTCAGAAGGGTCGCGATCTCTTCCTTGAGCGTCTCCCGCATCCGGGCATCGAGGGCGCTGAGGGGTTCGTCGAGCAGAAGCAAGCGCGGCCGCACGACGAGGGCGCGGGCAATCGCTACCCGTTGTTGCTGGCCGCCGGAAAGCTCCGAGGGCCAGCGGTTGGCGAGGGCTTCCATGTGCACCTGCGCCAAGGCCGCACTGGTTTTCTCCTCGCGCTCGAAGCGACTCATTCCCCGAAGGCTCAGGCCAAAGGCGACGTTTTCCGCCACAGTCATGTGCGGCCAGAGGCTGAATTCCTGAAAGACCATAGCGAACCCCCGCTTGCGCATGGGCACGTGAATGGCCCGCGCCGGCGCATCGAGCACGGCACCGTCGCAAATCAATTCGCCACGGTCAGCGTGGAGGCCGCCGGAGATGATGTTCAGCAGTGTCGTCTTGCCACAGCCCGAGGGGCCGAGAAGGACCAGGCACTCGCCCTGCCCGAGGTCAATCGAGATATCCTTGAGCACGGTTTGCGTACTGAAGGCTTTGGCAACCTGTGAAATCTGCAGATAGCTCCCCATCGTCGTCTGTGATGGGCAGGAACCGCCCCGGCAACAAGCGCCCCACGTTAAAGATTGGTGACGAATCACTCCGCAGTTAAGGCGATCACCAAATTTACTTTGTTAGCGATTGAAGAGAGCCCGATGTTCCTCACGTTCGCTTTACCACCCGCCGCGTCAACGCCTCCGGTCCTTACAAGCAAAAATTTAGTAGTTCTGAATATTGTAAAATTGACCTCAGCCGGGAGCATGTTTGGATGGCTGGATGAGTAGAAGGTACTGCCGTCGGTTTAAGTATTCGCGTGTGGCTTGCCACCACCTTATTTCGCGGGTGGTGCGGAAGAGACGTTTGATGGATGAGGAGGCGATGGAGGCTATGAGGTTGAACCCGGTGCGGGCGGGATTGGTGGAGAACGCGGGGGACTGTGGTTTCAGCGGTTTTGGGGAGGCTTGCGCGGGGGGCTCGGCCGCTCGGCGGGGAATTGCCCGGATCGAGAGCAAGCCGTCCTGGACGACAAAATGGCACGAGCGCTACCGGGCACGGTTGTGCAGCCGGATGGGGCTGGGGGTGCGGCCTTGCCGGGGAGACCGGAGGAGCACGGCAGCCGGTGCAACGATGGAGAAAGCGATGCCCGGAGCGGGTCTGGCGGAAGAGGCCGGGCTTCTCTCGAAGATCCGCGCTTTCAGCGAGGGCTGGGTGGTTGGTTCGGTTGCGTGGGTGGAGAGCTTCTGTGCGGCAAACGGCTGGCTGGGGTTTCGGAAGGGGAGGAAGGCCCAACCGGTGGCGCAGGACGGCGGGGCTGATTGCACGGAGGTCGTGGCCGTCGTGAAAAGACAATGAAGACAGCCTGCACCCAAGAGAATGCGTGGAGTTGGCCCGCATTCCTTTCTACTCCTCTCGGCCTGGGCATGATCGCCACGATCCCACCCCTCCTGCTCTTGGAATGAAGAGTGCTGGTTGATCGGGTGTCCGGATGGATATCGTTGGGTGCAATTCAATAGCCTTGCTTCTTGACCGGGACTGTGGCCAAGGTTGGGGCTATGTTGAGTTCGTGCGAACGCCAGTTTGAGTCGGTCTTTCAAAAGGTCCCCATGGTGACGTCCTTTGCTCCGGGGCGCATTGAGTTTATCGGGAATCATACGGACTACAACGGCGGGGAGGTCCTGGGTGCCGCGATCGACCGCCGAATCGCTGCGGCGTTGGGGCCCCGTCGGGACCACACGGCCCGATTCGTCAGTGATGAGGGAGGGGATCCGGTTGTCGTTGATCTGAGAAATCCGGTTCGCCGGAGCGGACGGGAGAGCTGGGTGAATTACCCCTTGGGTGTTTACCTGGAGTTGGTCGGAGCAGGCATGGACCCGGGGACCGGTTTTGATTTCGGTTGCGTCTCGGATTTGCCTTCCGGGGCGGGTTTGAGCAGCAGTGCGGCTCTCGAACTGGCGACGGCTCGGGGGCTGTGTGTTCTGAACGATTTTACCTTGGCGGACGAAGCGTTGGTTCTGTTGTGCCAGCGGGCGGAAAACAACTTTGTGGGCGTGCCGTGCGGTCTTCTTGATCAGGGCGTTTCCTGCTTTGGCCAGGCCGATCATCTGGTGCATATTGATTGCGCGACGGTGCGGTTTGACCGGGTGGCGGTGCCGGGTCAGATCCATTTTTGGATCTTTAATTCCAATCAAAAGCACAGTCTGCTCGACTCGCTCTATGCGGAAAGGCACCGGGAGTGCCGGGAGGCCTTGGAGGTCATCCGCCGGCAGTATCCGGATGTCGAGCACCTTGCGCAGGTGTCGCCTGCGGTTTTCCGCGAGTTGCGGGTGGATGCGGGATTCACGGAAACGCATTATGCGCGGGCTCGCCATGTGACCGAGGAAAACGCCCGGGTACGCGCGGTGGTGGATTTGTTGAGCAAAGGTGATCTGGCTGCCGTGGGCGATTTGCTCCTGGCCTCGCATAACAGCTCAAGCGTCTTTTTCCAAAACAGCACGCCTGCTCTGGATACGCTCGTGCAGTTGCTTTCGGGGGAGAAGGCCGTGTACGGGGCCCGTTTGACCGGCGGCGGATTCGGCGGTGCAGCGATGGCCATGACGAGTCCGGACTTTGGGCCAGACGATGCCGAGCGCATCGTCTCCCTCTATGCCGAGCAAATGCCCCATGCGCCCTTGCCCACGGTGTTCCACGCGCGCACGGGCGATGGGGCGCACGCTGCCCGTCGCTCAACCTGATGGAGCTGGAGCCGGTGGCCGATTTTGATTCAGGTGGACGCTTGCCTTGGCTGGCTCCCGGTCGCTGGCCGCTCTATCTGGCCCCCATGGCCGGCTTCACGGACATGGTCTTTCGCGGTTTGTGCAAGCGCGAGGGTGCGGATGTGCTGGTGTCGGAGTTTGTCATGGCCAATCGGTTTCTTGATCCGGAGCGCTCGGGTAATGCCTGGGAAATCGTTGATTTCACCGAGGAACAGCGGCCGATGGGCATTCAAGTCTTCGGAGGAGACCCCGCCGCCATGGCCGAAGCGGCGCGTCGCATTGTCGAGCGGCTTCGACCCGATTTTCTCGATCTCAACTTTGGTTGTCCGGCGCCAAAGGTGGTGGATAACTGTGCGGGCAGCTCTCTGCTGAAGGACTTGCCCAAGCTGCAAGCGGTGGCGGAGGCGGTTGTGCGCGCGGTCGGCGGGCAGGTGCCGGTGACCGCGAAGATGCGCATCGGTTGGGACCGCGACAGCATTGTCGCGCCGGAGGCGGCGCGACGGTTGGAGGCTGTGGGGATCGAGGCGGTGACCGTGCACGGGCGGACCAAGGTGCAGGGCTACCAGGGTGATGCGGACTGGTCAGTGATCGAGGATGTTGTGCGCGCCGTGAGTATCCCGGTGATTGGCAATGGTGGTTTGGAAACAGCGGCGGATGTCGCCCGTGTTCGAGCGCAGAGGGGCGTGCGTGGCCTGATGATTGGTCGCGCGGCCCTTGGCTACCCGTGGATCTTCCGGGAGATCCGGCACACCTTGGAGAAGGGGTATGCGCCCCCGCCGCCGACTTTGCGGGAGCGCTGGGAAACCCTCGTCGGCTACGGCGACGCGCTCGTGCGCCATTCCTCGCATCCCGGTCGATGGGACCGCCTTAACTGGATGCGCGCGCGGCTAAAATCCTTCACCAAGCAAATCCCCGGTTGCCGCGATCTTCGCCAGCAGCTGGACCGTGTGGAGACTTACGAGGATTTGCTCGATCTGGCCAAGGCCCATCTGGCGGCTCACGCGGATGAATCAGGGGATACGACGGTGGCCTTTGCCCCTCCGCCGGGTTCCGCCTCTTGCCGTCAACCCGTGGTTTCCTCAAAATCCCGCACTTCCACCTCCCCTTCAACGATACGCGGCCAGGCCTGAATCACCGCATTCACGAGGGTCGCCAAGGGGATGGAAAAAAACACGCCCCAGAAGCCCCAGATGCCCCCAAAGAACAACACCGCCACGATGATCGCGGAGGGATGGAGCGAGACCACCCGCGAGAAGAGAATGGGCACGAGCACATTCGCATCGAGCGCCTGGATGATAAAGTAGACGATGATAACGGTGGCGGCAGCCCAGGTGGGACCAAACTGGAAGTAGGCCACGGCGATGACCGGAAACGCCATCAAAGTCGCCCCGACCCAGGGGATCAGCACGGACAACCCCGTGAACACCGCCAGCAGGAGGGCGAAGTTGAGCCCGAGAACAAGAAAAGCCGCGTAGGTGACCGTGCCGACGATGACAATCTCCCAAAACTTACCGCGGATATAATTGGCCAGTTGACGGTTGGTTTCCTGCCAAACCTTCTGGGCGAGTTGGTGTTCTTTGGGCAGAAACCCGCTGAACCATGCGAGGATCTTGGCTTTGTCCTGGAGGAAAAAGAAGACAAGGAAGGGCACGAGGATCAGATAGACGATGAGGAGAATGAGTGAGGGGACGATGGCAAACGAGCCCCGCAAGATCCGCTCCGCCGCCCGCCCGGCCTCGGCACGCATGTTTGCGGCGATTTCCACCACTTGCGTCTCGGAGAAGACTTCGGGGAAGCGGTCCGGCAGTTGCAGAACAAAGCCCTCGACCTCTGCGATCATCATGGGCAATTGCTGCAGGAGGAGGCCGGCCTGGCGATAGACCAGAGGCAGGAGAAAGAAGACCGAGGCCACGAGGCCCGTGAAAAAGAGGAGGGAGACCCCCGCCACGGCGAAAGTTCGGCGAACCCCTTGCTTGATGAGGCGTTCAACGAGTCCGTCGAGAAGGTAAGCGATGACAACGGCGGCGAAGACCGGCGCGAGGATTTGACCAAATAAAAGAACCGCTGCCGCGAAAGTGGCGAGCAGGAGGACCAGGATCACCACTTGCGGATCGGAGAAGTGGCGGTCCCAAAGATTGCGAAGATAGGTGATCATCCAAGTCGAGGCATAGAAAATCGGAGACAGCATTCACAGTGCCGCGCGCGGGGCAAGGTCGTTTGGAGGATTTGTCTTTCATCGGGTTTAATCTCGAAGTTTTTTAGGCGTTGCGGCCCCTTGAGGAGAAGCAGAATCCACAATCGATTTGACATTAGGAACTTTTTTTAATGTTCTGAACATTGCAATCTTGACAGAGGCTTGGCAGGTGTTTGAGTCGCAGCATGAGCAGGAAGTTTTGCAGGCGGCTGAAGTATCCACGACTGGCTTGCCATCACCTTATTTCGCGGGTGGTGCAGAAAAGACGATTGATGGATGAGGAGGCGATGG
>JAFIGE010000136.1 GCA_020831585.1 Opitutales bacterium
GCCGCCAATGGGAACTCTGTTGGGACGGCATCCATCAGAGCGATTACCTCCGCCTGCGACCCGTCGCCTGAGGCAGGGTTACTTTTTGGTCATGCACCCTCTCCGGCGGAATTTCCAAGATCCCGCTTGCCCCCGCTCCGGCCGGACCGGATTTTGGGGGATATGCCTCGAAAAAACGCACGTGCTCTGTGGGCCGCCAAGCTGGCCGGAAAAGGCGGTCAGTCCCCGCTCGCCAGCCCCGTCTCGCCCTTGCGGCGGCGACCGTATGAGGGCGTGGTGCTGGGGATCGATCCGAGCCTGCGCGCCGGAGGTCTGGCCGTTCTGCTTTTCGCGCGGGGGGTGCCGGAGTTGCTCGACCGGCGGACGGTGCGGTCGCCGGCGACGTTTTCGGCCGTGCAGTGTTTGGGACGGTTGGCTTCAGCGGTGACGGAGTTGCTCGACAAGTTCCCTGTGCGGCATGTCGCCGTGGAAGAGACGATTTATGTGCAGAATTTCCGCACTGCACAGATTCTCGGTGCGGCGCGGGGGGCGGCCATCGCTCCGGCGGCCATGCGCGCTTTGCCCGTCTTTGAATACGCTCCGCTCCGCGTGAAGCAGGCGGTGGCGGGCTTCGGTCGGGCAAGCAAGGAACAGGTGGCGGCGCAAATGCGCGGATTGCTGCGCCTGACGGAAACTCTCGGTTTTGACGAGGCCGACGCCGCCGCCGTGGCCTATTGCCACGCCTTCACCTTCCGCGATACCCTGCCGGAACCCGAGCCCATGCCGTAGGTAAAATGCGAAATCTTTCGCACGTTCTCTGCATGATTGGCCGCAAGCGTAGCAAGGTTGCTTCAGCGCTTTGCCCGGGGCGGTGAGCGTGATTCGAACGGGCGGGTGGTCACGGCGTCGCGGGAAGCGACCGGAAGTGGCGGGCGGTGGGCGCTCCGCCAAGGCCGCACGTGAATTTTGGTAACCCGCGCCTCACGATCCTACGCACTCCGCCAAAACGGCCCCCCGGCTTCTACGATGGCTCTTTGTCGAGCAGGCGCACGAGCACGCGGGAATTGCGTTTGCTCTGGCGCAGGAGATCGCGCAGGGCAGGGGGCACATCCGCCGCCGGTGCCTCTGTGAATCCGCAGACATTTTTGAAGAAGGGCACGGCTTGCGTGGTGAGCGCGAAAAGCCGCGACCAACCGCTCCGGCGCGCTTCTTCGATGGCGTATTCCACGAGCGTGCGCCCGATATCCCGCCCCTGGTAAGCGGAATGCACAAAGACCGACCCGAGTTCGGCCTCGCTCGCGGAAAGGGGGCTCAGCCGGAAACACCCGATCACGCTCTCGTCGATTTCATAGACGAAATAGTCACCGAATTGCTGGTCGATGGCGGTCCGTGAGCGGGCGCGCAGTTCCTCGCTGCGCACGCCCATTTTCGTGAGATTGAAGATGGGGGAGACATCCCGCCGCCGCGCCCGGCGGATCTGCGCGTAGGGATTGGAGTGGATCATCGAACCGATGCCCACCTTTGAAAAAATTTCCATAAGGAGGCCGTCGTGGATTCGGCTGTCGATGATGTGGGCGCGGGGTGTGCCGCCTTCGATCGTGCGCACGGCGTGTTGCGCCTTGCTTCGGACCTCTTCATCGATGGCCTCCGGGTCCTTTTCAAGCACCTCGCGCACCTCCTGCACCGCAATGTTCAAACGGAACTTCCCCCGGATGGTGAGTCCGGGGTAGGGCAGGAGAAAGATCAGTTTCGAGGCCTTCAGGGCGATCGCCAGCTCGGAAGCGAGCAAGTCGGAGTTGATCCGGTAGGCCGCCCCCTCCCGCCCGAAGGCCAGCGGGCTGATCACAGGAATGATCTCCCGATCCAGGAGCGACTCCAGCACGCCGGTATCCACGCGGTCGACCTTGCCCGCGTAGAGTTGGTCGACTCCCTTGAGGATGCCCCGTTCGGTGGCACGGACGGCGTTGCACTGGGCGCAGCGGAGCCCGTGGCTGGTAAGCCCCTGCATGAGGCGGAACTGGAGCACGCCGGCTGCCTCCGTGGCCAGCTCCAGAGTCGGCCCATCGGTCGGTCCGTAGCCCCGCGCATCGGTGATGGCCACCTTCCGCGCCTTGCCGAGATCCGCCAGCTGCTGTCCCACGCCAAAGCAAAGCACAAGGCGGATGCCGAGGTTGTGGAGCACGGCCAACTCCAGCATCAGGTTACTAAAATGCTCTTCCGCAAAAACCGCTCCATCCAGCGCCACAACAAAGGTGTGGTTGCGCCATTGGGGGACATACTTGAGGATGCCCCGCAAGTCGGCTGGCGTGAGTTCCCGGGCATTGGCTTCTTCCTCGCTCTTCATGAAGGGCGTGATCAAGAAGCATCCGCGCCCGATCAGCAAGCCTGCGCCTGACGGACCTTCTCTTTGGCGCGCTCCCGCTCATCCCCCAGCCGCGCTCTCTCGTCGGCCAATTGGCGTTCCAGTTGACGCACGGCTTCCCTGTCTCGGGACCTCCGTGCCTGCATAAGTTGTTGATTCAGAAAAACCTCTCTCTCTGCAATCTTCGCTGAATACTTCCGGTCGATTTCGGCCAGGGCCTCTTTCGTGGCATCCGAAAGGGGACGTGAGTTATCCGGATCAGACTCGGCCAACCGTTCCATGGCTAATTCGTAAGCACTCTTCATCCTTATCAATCTGCTCTTCCCTCAAGTTCCCGCAACCAAAAACCTGTAAAAAACGCGGTAAATAAAATTGTCGCTCACGACGCCTTTGCCTGTCGGCGGTGTGGAGGAATATACGGCTTAGAAAAAGGGGTGTGGATTTTTTGCATCATTGTATCATTGGATTCGTGGGGAGGGCGCGAGGGGAGAGATCATCTGGCTTGCCAGCATTGCGCGGACTTCTACGGTTCAAGTTTATGAGAAGTGACGACGAAGACGCAGAGGATGTTTCTTTTTCCGAACCGCTTGAGAGCGGAGAGGAGTCGGTGGTTGCGGAAGGTGCCTCGAAGCTGCCTTTGGTCGCGGTGGGGCTGGCGGCACTGGCGCTTATTGTTGGTTTGCTTGGTTGGACGAGTGCGCGCAAGGCGACTGGGATCGAGGAAGCGCTCAAAGCCGAGATTGCGGCCTTGCGAAGCCAGTTAGCCGAAATGCCGGACCCCACCGCGGATCTGACGAGTCGCTTGAACGACGTGGACCGGCGTTTTGAAACGGTGGGCAATGAACTCTTGCGCATCAACCAGCAGGAGCGTCAATTGCGAACCACCCGAGAGGAGGTTCAGCGGGCATTGGACGGGATCACACGGGATATTTCCCGAAATCGTACCGCCCTGAATGACTTGGGCACGCGTGTGGAGACCCTTACCGAGGGCTTGAATGAGGTCCGCACGCGCCGGCCTGCGGCGGTAGCCGAACGAGGGACCACCGCGCCGACCGCGAGTGAAGCCGCGCCCCTCCAGGATGGCGATGTAACGACCTATCGAATTCAGGGAGGAGATACGCTCCTGGTGGTGGCGCGCCGCTTCGGAGTGAGCTTGCAACAAGTACTTGATGCCAATCCGGGGGTGAATCCCAATCGCTTACAGATTGGGCAGGAGATCGTCATTCCGCCGCCGTCGAATTAGACGCGGCCTCGGCTGCTCCCGCAGACCGCACAATTTGCTCAGCTCAAGTCAAAGGGGAAAGGTTGTAGCCTTAACCTTTTGCTTTCTTCTTTTTCGGGGGAGCCTGTAGGGTGCCCGTGCAAAAGAGCGTCACATCCTGCGCTTTCATGCCGCGCGGCAACCGCCTTTTGATCCCGGGAAGGTCCAAATCGAACATCATGGCGACACCGCTTTCCTTGTCTAAAAACAGGTGCGTTTTGCGGTGTTGGGGTAGGATAAAACGGGAAGGTTCGCCGGGAATGTCCACGGACGAGAGGACACCCTGTTCGACCATGATCTTTATGTTGCGATAAATTGTAGCGATCCCGATCCCGGGCACATGCACGTCGGCCAAGGCGAGCATTTCCTGAGGCGAAAGGGGGCGCTTCGCCTCATCCAAAATCGTGTGGATGGCGTTTCGTTGTTTCGTTTCGCGGAAGGTGTTCGCTTGTTTCATGATATGATAATGGAATCTTGTGTTAAGAGGGGGCTTTGTTTGGCATCTAAGCGACTTCAAAGCATGATATTTCTTTAACAAAATTAAGAGGCTCTCCTTTCTGTCAACGTGGATCGGTCGAATTCGGCAGGATATCGCGTAGTGGTATAGGCAATACGACCTGCAGTTACCCTTCTCCGTCGGCGGAAAGGCGTCCCGTCGTGAAGGACCGGAATGCCGATGTTCGGGAGGGGCTCGACGATTCTCTTACACCCGGACCAAGATCGTAATGAACTTGCCAAGAGAAGCCGGATGCTGTCTACACTGGCCGCTTCTTGGATTCAATCATGTCTGAGCTGTTTATAAATGAGGAAGTGGATCCCGGAGACTGTAGTCGCCGGGCCTTTCTCCGCGTGAACCTTCCCCTGCATGAGGCGGGCGTTGGTTGCCCTCCATGAGTCTGCTCGTTCTGGCAATCCTGCTGACCTTGAGTGTGTCCGCATTTTGCTCCCTTTTGGAAGCGTTTATCCTTAGCACGACGACTGCCGACATCGAGAGTCTGCGGATGCGGCGCGGGCGATCAGGTCGGCGGCTGGAAGCGTTCAAGGCGAATATTGGGGAGACGACCACGGCCATCCTTACGCTCAACACCGTGGCCAACACGGCGGGCATGTCGGCCATTGCCGCCATCACGGTGGCGATCAACCCGGGCTGGGTGGTGTGGGTAACGACACTTATGATCGTGGGCATCCTCTTGCTCTCGGAAATCCTCCCCAAGAACATCGGGGTGAACTACCGGCGACCGCTCGCCCCTTATCTGGTCTTTCCTTTGTGGGGTGTCTTGTGGGCGATGAGGCCCTTCACGTGGCTGACGGCCCGCTTCTTGCGAAACCTCGCTCCGCGCGAAGAAAATGCTGAGCACAATCAGGAAGAGGAGATCCGATTGCTGGCGGCCCGTTCGGCTCAGGCCGGCACCCTTTCGGACAGCGAGCGCGATCTCATCACCAATGCCCTCCGCCTCGACGATGTGAATGTGGAGGATATCATGACGCCGCGCACGGTGGTTTCTTTCCTGAGCTCGGACCGCTCGGTGGGGGAGGTTTGCAGCACTTTTAAGAACCTTCCCTTCTCGCGCATTCCGGTCTTTGGCGAGAGTTTCGACGACATCCTCGGCATCGTAAAACGCCGGGATCTTCTCCAAGCCTACAGCGAGGATCGGGATGCCCTCCTGGTGCGCGATTTGATGAAGAAGCCGCTCTTTGTCCCGGAGACGGCGTCGGCTCTGGACGCCATGGAACTGCTCCTGAGAAAGCACCGCCAGTTGGCCGTGGTGGTGGATGAATACGGCTCGACGGCGGGAGTCGTGACCATGGAGGACATTTTTGAGGAACTCATTGGTGAGGAGATTTACGACGAGACCGATGTCGCCGTGGATATGCGCGAGTTGGCCAAGAAGCGCGCGCAAAAACAGCCGGCGGTGACCCCTTCCACAGCCGGGGAAACCGCTTCGGCGGGAGAAGAAAGCCGTGTTGCGCCGGATCGCCCGGTGTCACCGGCAAAGTCCGGTTAAGTGCCCTCGCGTTTGTTGCCCATGGATCCCTTCTCCCCGCCGCCGGACACCGCCCCGACTTACTGGGTGCACGACCTGAGCCCGTTTCTCTTTCAGTTCAACGATCAGTTTGGCCTCCGCTATTACAGCCTGGCTTATATCGTGGGAATTGCGGTCGCCTGGTTTCTCTTCCGCCTTTACGAGCGCGCCCGTCGGAGCCCGCTCACGGCAAAGGATTGCGAGGGCCTGTTTTTCGCGCTCTTTCTCGGGGTGGTTCTGGGGGGGCGTCTCGGCTACGTGCTCTTTTACGACTTTGCCAACTTCGTGCGCGCCCCCTGGATCGTCTTTTACGTGTGGGAGGGAGGAATGGCGAGTCACGGCGGGTTCATCGGTGTGACTCTCGCTGTCCTGTTTACCGCGCGGAACCTCAAGCTATCGCCTCTGCGGCTGGGAGACCTGATCGTCACGGTCGCTCCGCCGGGACTTTTTCTCGGACGGGTGGCCAATTTCATCAACGGCGAGCTCTGGGGAAAACCGACCGAGGTCGCATGGGCTGTGATCTTTCCGCATGCGCCCTTCGATTCGCGGGCTCCGGCGGTCTTTGTGGAATCACTTGGTCTGTGGGCCAATCCCCGCCATCCCTCCCAACTTTACGCCGCCTTTTTGGAGGGGTTGGTCTTGACTATCTACATGCAGGTGCGGTTTTGGCGAAGCGGGCCCAGGCTCCCGGCGGGCCAGTTGGCAGCGGAGTTTTTTATCGTCTATGCGATCATGCGGATCATCGGCGAAGTTTTCCGCGAGCCCGATGCCTCGCTCATCCTCGGTCTGAGCCGCGGCACACTTTACTCCGTTATCACGCTTTTTGCGGGCATGGGTCTGCTGCTGGCGGCACGGCAGGTATCCGCGCGCCCGCGCGCCCCTTGAAAATAAGGCTTTTCAGCCGCCGTTGTTCCCGTAAATTCGGGGGCAAATGGGTTCGGAGATCGCAGAACGTCGTCATCCGGAGCCCGTCCGGCAGTTTTCCATTTTCGCGGACAACAAAGTCGGGCGGCTCAACGAGTTGATTCAGCGGCTGGGGGAGCGTAACATCCACGTGATTGCGTTCAGCCAGCTCGATACAACCGAGTGCACCATCATGCGGTTGATTGTGGACTATCACGATGAGGCCCGCGCCCTCCTCGAAGAGTTTGCCTACGCCTTCAGCGAGGTGGAGATGGTGGCCGTGGAAATCGACTCCGAGGCGCAATTCAAGTACGTCACGGCGGCCCTCGTGGAGGCGGAGATTAACATTCATTACATCTACCCCTTTATCTTCCGCCCCAACGGAAAGTGTGCGCTCGCAATCAATCTGGAAGACAACGAGCTCGCCGCCAATATCCTCCAGTGCAAGGGCCTGCGCGTGATCGATCAGCACGATATCGCGCGCTGAGCGCCACTACAAGGGTCTTGAAGCGTTGGAGGAAAAAGGCGGGCTCGTGATCAAGAATCCGTCCTCTGGATATCGGGCGGTTTTCTCCGGTGGTAGGCAAACGGCTCACCCCCGCGTATAAGGCTTGCCGTCGGGCGCGATTGTGCGGGAATGCCTCTCCCATGCATGAGCGACTTCCCGGCTTCCGCGATTTCTATCCCGAAGACTGCGCCAAACGGAACTTTTTGTTCCGGGTGTGGTCCGATGCTGCCCGCTGCCACGGTTTCCATGAATACGACATCCCCACGCTCGAACCGCTGAATCTTTTCACCGAGAAGAGCGGCCCGGAGATTGTCTCGCAGCTCTTCAACTTCACCGACAAGGGCGGGCGTGAGGTCGCCCTGCGGCCGGAACTCACCCCCTCTCTCGCGCGCATGGTCGGCGCCAAGGTGGCGAGCCTGCCGAAGCCCCTGAAGTGGTTCAACATCGCGGAGAATTTCCGCTACGAGAAGCCCCAGGAAGGCCGCCTGCGCAGCCACTACCAGCTCAACTGCGATATTTTCGGGGAGCCCGGTCCCGGGGCCGATGCCGAACTCATTGCCACGGCCATCGCTTCCATCCGTTCCTTTGGACCCACCGAGAAGGATTTTGTCGTGCGCCTCAGCGACCGCACGCTCTGGATGCTCTTCCTTGCTTCGCTTGGCCACGAGGGTGAAGCGGCTCTTGGGGTCCTCGGCGTGATCGACAAACTGGAGCGCCTCCCCCGAGAGCAAGCCCTCGAACGCCTCACCCCCTACTTTGGCGATGCCCGCGAAGACTTTTTCGCCCAGGTGGAAACCATTCTTTCCCTGCGCGATGCACCCTCGCTGGCGACGTTCTTTCTCGGCCATGCGCCCAACGCCGATTTGCGCGCGAAGATTGAGGGCCGTCTCGCCGAGTGGACCACGCTCCTTGAAAACCTCCGTGCGATGGGCCTCGGGCCCTTCATTCGCGTGGACCTCGGGATCGTCCGCGGCCTCGCCTACTACACGGGCTTTGTCTTCGAAATTTTCAAGCTCGATGCGGACGGCACCCTCAGTGGCCGCGCGCTCGCCGGCGGGGGACGCTACGATCACCTCATCGGCAAGCTCGGCTTTCCCGAGACCCCGGCGGTCGGCTTCGGCATGGGCGATGTGACCATGACCCAGTTTCTCGAAGAACGCGGCTGCCTTCCGAAGATGATCGAGAAGCCCGATGTGTTTGTCGTTCTCGGGGGAGGGGAGGCCCGCACCCTCGGACTGGCCGCAGTGGGCGCCCTGCGCTCGGCCGGTATCCGCACAGAGTATCCCTTGCGCGAGGTCGGTTTTGGAAAGCAGTTTCGTTTAGCCGGTCAAAGCGGGGCGCGCCTGGCCTTGATCGTGGGCGAGAATGAAGCCGCCCGGCATCAAATCCGCGTGAAAGACCTCACCAGCGGGGGTGAAGTGGGCATTTTTGCCTCCCACGCCGTCGAGGCCATCCGCGCCTTCCTCGACGAGGGTATCCCCCCGACCGACTCTCCCAGCTAACCCAAGCCCGCCCGCTCTAAAGGGCCAAGCACAAGGCAAAATCTACGGACAAAAATCTACCGCATAGTTAAATGTTGATTGGTTTAGGGTAGCTTGAAGGGGGAGGGATGTAGAGGTTTTCATCGATCCTGGCACGGTGGGGACGAGAGGGGGTGTCTCAAGGGAAGAGGGGTGCGACTTTTCTCCCATGTCATTATTCAAAAAAAATACCGTGAAAATAATTGTTGCCGCTTCTTGGTGGGAGTGGGTTGATCTGTTATGATCGATTGATCGTCTGGGCTTTAAATCCTCCGGCAGCTCAGAAGGAAATTGCATGGGGTGCAGAAAAAGTAATTATTTTCCTTGATTTAAAATGCGTAAAATACTTACTCGAAAAAATTCAGAAACTACGGACTCTCTTTTTCGCTGGGAAGAGTCCGTTCAGGAAACATTTGAAACAATTCGCAGATTATGAATAAAGCCCTACAGAAAGGCTCCGCAATTTTTGGTTTTCTTCCTTCTCCCGCCGCCGTCTTTCCGGATGCCAGCCGTCTGGGGAGGAAGGTGTATGGGCTTCCGCGACAGGTGCGCGATTGGTGGTTTGCGGGAGACCATATGGGGAAGCGGGCAAAGATGTTGCACGAATGGGAAGCCCGGCTTGCTGAGAAGGAGAATCTGCTCTCGGAGCGCGAGGCGTATGTGGAATCTTGCGAAAATGCGCTCTGTGATCGAGCAGCCGAGCTGATCGTGCAAACGGCCGAGCTGGAGCACGCGCGGTCTTAGTCTTGCCCAGGAAGTTCGGAGGGGGGGGCTCATTTTTGTGGCTGGGCTTGGGTTAGTTTGACCATAACAGGCGGGTGGCTTCCTGGCTTCGTTGGCGGGGAAGCGGGCGCTTCGCTGACTCCCTTTCGGGGATGGTCAGGAAAAGATAGCCACCCCGTGGCTGTTGTCTTTGTTGGAGCGCCATGCGCGATACATCCCCTCGGTGTTGAAGGGGAGGGTGATGTTGCCCGCACCATCCACCGCGATGAGGCCACCCGATCCGTTTACCTCGAGGAGGCGCTCATGGATGACATGAGCGGCGGCGATATCGAGGGATTCCCCAAGCAATTCCATTCGTGCGGCGACGTCGCGGGCCACGGTTGAACGAATGAATTCCTCGCCGTAGCCGGTGCAGGAGACGGCGCATGAGCGGTTGTCGGCGTAGGTGCCGCTACCGATGATGGGGCTGTCGCCGATGCGCCCATAGCGTTTGTTGGTTAGCCCGCCGGTGGAGGTGGCCGCTGCCAGGTTGCCTTCCTGGTCGAGCGCAACCGCCCCGACCGTGCCGAATTTCACCTCTGCCGGATCGTGGTCCATGACGACGGCGGCTTTTCCACGGGCAGCCACAAGCTGCCGCCAACGGGCCTCGGTGGCGAAGTAGTCCGCCTCTTCGAAGGGGATGCCCTGTTCGCGGGCGAAGGTTTCGGCACCCTCTCCGCACAAGAGGACAAAGCCGGAGTGCTCCATGACCGTGCGGGCGAGGCTGATGGGGTTGCGTACTTGGCGCACGCCAGCCACCGCGCCGGCCCTCCGGTGGAGCCCCTCCATAATGGCTGCGTCCATTTCGTGGATACCAGCGGCGGTAAAGACCGAACCACGGCCGGCGTTAAAGAGGGGGCAGTCTTCGAGCGCGCGCACGGTTGCTTCGACAGCAATAAGAGCGGATGCGCCCCCTTCGAGGTGTCGCCAGCCAGCCTCAAGGGCTTCGCTGAGGGCGGCTTCGTAGGCGGCTTCTTCGGATGCGGAGAGGTTTTGGCGGAGGATGGTTCCGCAGCCTCCGTGGAGAGCGAGCGCGATCGGTTTTTCCATGATATGGGTGGTGAAAGTAGCAGGTATCGGGCGCGTCCGCATACCCCTTTAGTGGGATTTTCCGGTTGGGGGGATAGCACCCCCGTGCGGATTCTGCTAGAGCTTGTGCTCATCCGAGCGGAAAAGCGGTTGCCCGGGAGGGCTCACACGGCTTTTGCTCGCCCGTATCCGTTCCCCGGAAACTATGAAAACGCTGGAAGTGAACTTCGATGGCCTTGTTGGCCCCACGCACAACTATGCCGGGCTGTCTCTCGGCAACGTGGCCTCTCTCGCCAACATGGCCAGTCCGGCGCATCCGCGAAAGGCCGCGCTGCAAGGGCTGCAGAAGATGCGCCTCCTCCGACGGATGGGCTACGCGCAGGCCGTTCTTCCGCCTCTGGAAAGGCCCGCC
This sequence comes from Opitutales bacterium, assembly GCA_020831585.1. Classification (GTDB taxonomy): domain Bacteria; phylum Verrucomicrobiota; class Verrucomicrobiia; order Opitutales; family Oceanipulchritudinaceae; genus JAFIGE01. The sequence goes on from JAFIGE010000136.1 coordinate 10,761, forward strand.
GTGTCCTGGTTGCGCCACTTTGGTTTCTCCGGTGCGACCGATGCGGCGGTCATCACGCGCGCCGCAAGGGAAGCCCCCTCGATTCTCGTTGCCGCGTCTTCCGCTTCCGCCATGTGGACGGCCAACGCTGCCACCGTCACGCCCTCGGCCGACAGCGCGGACGGCCGTCTTCACCTAACCCCGGCGAACCTGGCTGCCAAACTCCACCGTGCGATTGAAGCGGAGGAGACCGACGCCGTCCTGCGGCGCATCTTTGCCGATCCGGCCCGCTTTGCCGTCCACCCGCCCCTTGGCGGCGGCATCGCCATGGGCGACGAGGGCGCGGCCAACCACACGCGCTTTGCCGCCGAATACGGCCAACGCGGCTTCCATCTGTTCGTTTATGGTCGGGTCGCCCAATCCCCCTCTTCGCCGGCGCCGGGTCGCTTTCCAGCGCGCCAGACGCGCGAAGCCTGCGAGGCCATTGCCCGCCGCCACGGCATCCCGCCTGCGCGGGTCGCTTTCCTGCAGCAGGACCCCGCCGTCATCGACGCGGGTGTCTTTCACAACGACGTCATTGCGGTGGGTGATCTCGACACCCTCCTTTATCATGAGCAGGCTTTCCTGGGTGGGCGTGCGGCGGTGGAGACCCTCTCCGAGACCGTTGGGAGTGCAATCGGCCGTCCCCTTCGACTGATGGAAGTGGCGGCGGCGGAGGTCAGCGTGGCCGATGCCGTGAAAGCTTATCTCTTCAACAGCCAGCTTCTGCCGCACCCCGACGGCGGCGTGCGCCTTATTGCTCCCGAGGAGTGTCGCGAAACCCCGAGCGTGGCTGCGTGGCTGGACCGGGCTGTGGCTGATTCCGCCGTGGCCCTGCGTGAAGTGTGTTATTTCGATTTGCGAGAAAGCATGCGCAACGGGGGTGGGCCTGCCTGCCTGCGGCAGCGGGTGGTCTTGCGCGAAGATGAAATCGCGGCTCTCGGCGCCCGCGTCCTGCTCGACGAGGCCCTGGCCGATGAGCTGGAAGCGTGGGTCAACCGGCACTACCGCGAGACTCTCACAGCCGCCGATCTCGCCGACCCGCAGCTACTCGAAGAGAGCCGTCGTGCGCTCGACGAGCTCACCGGCCTTCTTCGTCTCGGCAGCCTTTATGGATTTCAGCGGGATGCTTCATCCCAGTCGGAAAGTTGAAGGGGCCGCGCGTTTAGGGCGTGCCCACGATCCGAAAGAAACGCAGGGGCGGGGAATTCGGGGGAACGGCCCTTGTAAGGGTTGTGGTGGAGCCATCCGGAGCAAACGTTGCGCCCAGGACCTGCCATTGGGAGAGGTCGGGGCTGCCCTCAACATGGTAGACGAGGTCTGGCGGGGAAAGGAAGGACAGCGTGATGGCCGTATCCGTCAGTTCAAAGTCGATGATGCGCAGGTCATCGGGTGCCGCGCGCACGCTTAGCTCCGTGACGGCCGCGACGACGGGGCCGGCCTCGTTGCTCGCGATGAGAAAATAAATGCCCGCCGATGCCGCGTTTGCGGTGAACGAAAAGTCCGCCGCCGTGCTCACGGGTGAGCCATTGTGAAACCACTGATACGTGACCGCCGTGGGGGAATCAACGTTCACACCAAAGCTCACGCTGGCCCCCGCGTCGACTGTTTGGGCAAGCGCGTGCAAAGGGCTGACTACCGGCAGCTCCGTGGCGGAGGGAATGTGGAGAAAGGCCGCATCGGCAAGGAAGCTGCCGCCGGCATCGGCGTCCGGGTCCGCGACGAAGCGCTCGATGGAGAGGCGCGCATACACAGCGTTGCCCGGAGTGGTTGCTTCGAGCACGTGGGGAGCCACGCCGCCGGGGAACTCCGTATCGAAAAGGAGTGTGGAAACTTCGCTGACGGGCGTTTCATTGGCATTAAGGAACTGTAAGCGCAGGCGGCCCTCCGCCCCCGGCCCAAGCGGATCGGCGGGGTCGTGGCCCGCCACCAAACCATAGCGCACTGTTTGTCCGGGCACGGCCATGACTGTTTGCATGAAGCCGGTCTCGTTTTCCGGTTCGCCCACCTCGCCGCTCATCTCCTCCAGATACAAGGCAGAGGCCGTTAAGCTGCCGCCGGCCCCGGTGGCCCCCGTTGTTTCCACGCCCACCTGCACGAAGGGGACGCCGGAGGCAGGTATGTCGGCTTCGATGCGGAAGGTGCCGCCGTTCCTGATCGACGCGGTGACGTCGGTGAAGCTAAACCCATCATCGAATATGCGGATAAATGCAATCGCTGATGCATCCGCCGGGAAGGGCTCGTTGAGGACCACAGTTCCGCTGAAGGCGAAGCGCCGCCCCTCGACATCGGCCCGTCCCAGTTGCCGGAAAACAACGGCGTTGGCACGCGGGGAGGGGGCGGATTGGTGGATTGGCAGCGTCACTGCGTCGCCGACGGCGGTCGCGGGGATCTGGGCGATGTTTTCCGATGCGCCGGAGAGGACCGCGCCACCGGCGGAGAGTTGGTTGAGGTAGCCGCTCCAGGAACCGGCGGTTCCATCGGTGAGCAGATTGGAGCCCTGCGGGGGTGTATCCACGGTTTCACGACGGGCGATGCGCACGGAGCGTTGTCCGTGCAGGGCTCCCTCTGCAACGAAGGCAAGGTTGCCATCGCCGCGCGTATTCCAATCGGCCCATTGCGTGCCCTGGTGGTCCTCGAAGCCCCCGTTGGCGAGGTCCGTCGGCGTGCCCGCCGGTTGCCAGACGCGTACCCAATCGATTTCAAAATACGTGGGAAAGGGATTTTGCAGAGTAGGGAAGCCATCAAACATGCCGCCGACGGCTGCATTCATGATGAGGAACATGGGGTCTTGTGGAATTCGGTGCGTGAGAAAGAGCACCTCCGAACCGTTTATCCGGGTGCGCAAGCTGTCCGCACTCCATTCGAGGGAGTATTCATTAAAGGTGCTTTGCAGATCCCGGCCCACCTCCACATCGGCGGCATCATAGACGTTTCCGCCGTCGGGCAGCTTGTAGTGGCGCGCACTCGTCGTGCGGGTTGGCTGCGAACCCCTCCCTTCCATGATATCGATTTCGTAATCCCAAAACCAAGGATTGGGCGCGTTGAGCATCCAGAGAGCGGGCCACAAACCCGGCCCCTTGGGCATCTTCGCGCGGATATTCACGATTCCGAAGCGGAATTGAAATTGCTCAGCGGTATTCAGTTTCCCCGAGGTGAACTCATGATAGCCGGGAACATACCAACCGAAGGGATCGGCCACTGTCTCGCGGTCGGCGCGAATGCGAAGGAGGCCGTCCTCTACGGTGACATTGTCCGGCGAGTAATACTGTCGCTCGTCGTTGATCGACCGCACATCCGTCCAGGGGGCAAAGGCGTCGCCGAACCAATGCGGCTCGACCCATCGCCCGTCACTCGCCCGCCGGTAGGCGGCATTGACCCCGACATTCACCTTCCACCTATCAGGATCGACCGCCTCGCCTTGGAACTCATCATACCAAACCAAGCGGTAGCCGGGTATATTCAGGGTGGTATCCGCCGCCCATCCGGCCAAAGAAAAAAGAACGCACGCGCCCCCAAGGAGGCTGCGCGGGAAGGAGCGTGTTTTCAGGAGCATGGTTGAATTGAAGGAGATGGAAACCCGTCTGGCAATGCGTAAATATGCACAAACAGAAATCGCGGTGAATGCCCCTGCTCGAACATGCTGCCGACTGCATGGGCTAAACGGAGGAGCGAGGATCTCGGGGCAGCTTGATGGCTACCCGCAGTTGTGGGTTGTTCTTAGTGTCGTTTTACGGCGGTCGCGACCTCCATGAGAGCCGCCGTGCCGTCTGCCACAACCGGTTTGGCCTTCTTTCCCCTCCGAAAGCCCAGCCAACCATTGGCCGCGCAGAAGCTCTCGACCCACGCAACCGAACCCACTACCCAGCCCTCACTGAAGGCGGGGATTTTCGAGAGGAGCCGCGATCGTTCGGTTACAGCGAATCCTTCTCTATTCTCGCCCTCTGCCCCTCCAGAAGGATTCTTGCGGGCCCCGCGAGACCGCATTTCCGGACCCATCCGGCTGCACAACCGTGCCCGGTATCGCTCGTGCCATTTTGTTGTCCAGAACGTCTTGCCCTCGATCCGGGCGATTCCCCGCCGAGCCGCCGAGCCACCCGCGCAGGCCTCCCCGAAACCACTGAAACCATAGGCACCCGCATCCTCCACCAGCCCCGCCCGCACCGGGTTCAAATCGATATACGCCGCCACCATCC
>JAFIGE010000005.1 GCA_020831585.1 Opitutales bacterium
CACGACTCTGGCCGAGATCTCACAAGCCCTTCCAAAAGCTCACGCTTTCGGCTACGGAGCGACCGGTGGTTTGGGGCTCGTAGCCGAATTCGTCAGAATTTGGAAGCGGGGTTTCACGACTCTGGCCGAGATCTCACAAGCCCTTCCAAAAGCTCACGCTTTCGGCTACCCGCCTTGCCTCAAATTCATTCATCGGTGACCAGGAGCATGCGCAGGCGTATGAATACGGCTCCGCCGGAGGGGATGGGCTGGCTGTGGATGGTATGGGTCACGGTGCCGTCTTCATGGAAGAGGGATTCGGCCAGGGCCATATCGGCGGGGAGCCAACTGGCCAAGTCGGTGGACTCCTCGATGATACATTCCACGTCAGTGCGATCCGCGCGGGAGCGGTAGGTGAAGAGGAGCCGCTCGCCCTCGGGGGTGGATGCATGCCCGGTGTGCGGCCTGAACGCCTCGGGAAGAGCCTCTGTGGGAGCGATTCCGGCAAGGTATTTGAGCAGATTGGGCACACCATCTTTCAGGAACGAGGCACCCGGGGCGGTGTCCGGCCCCTCCCCCAGCCCGTGAGATACTAACCATGCGAGATACGGATGGGGTTCCGGTTCTGGATCGGTGCTGTTGAGCACAATTTGCATGCCGTTGATGCCATAGCGTTGCGCTCCGTCACTCCGGTCGATATTCAAGATGAATGAGGTGCCGGAAACACCTTCGAACCTTACATAATTATGCCCGTCGATCGCGTCAGCCGAGGTCGTGGCGATGGAGCGCCGGTGAACGCCGTCCCAGGTATTGTTGGTATCGCGAATCACATAGCTGGTGTCACCAATGGTGTAACGCGGCAGGAAGGTCTCGTTGCGACTACCGCCGAAGTAGACGATCACATCGTAGCTACCTGTAGCGAAGCCAGTCGGGAGGTCGCTGACGGTAACAGTGATGGAAGCCCCCTGCGTCCCCCGGTAGGAAGACATCATACGGTGGTCGCCGCTCAGGGTGGGATCGTCAGCCGTCGTGTAGGGGTTCGCGTTGTGCTCAACCACAGCTTGCGTCACAATGCCGTTGGCATCCTTCAAGTTACTCACAGGCGTGGTCGTCACATTGTTCCAATTGGAGGCGGGGACAACACCGGCAACCTCCGCGCCAGCCAAGCTGTTGGCACCAAAATTGATACTGATCAATGATATGACCGGCGCGGCGGTGACCTCGATAACCACGATCGCGGAGTCGGTATGGCCATTGCTATCAGTCACGGTGAGACGGACCAGGTGATTCCCGGCGGCGAAGGTGTGCGAGGCCGTTTCACCGGTCGCATCAATGGTGCCGTTGGCATTCCAGTCCCATTCATAGAGAACGAGGGTGGCATCCCCTTCGACGTAGGAACCGCTCCCGTCAAAATTGACCAAGAGGGGTGCTTCACCGCTCAGGGTGCTGGCGGCGATGACCGCGACCGGCACTGTTTGCGTGGGATCAGCAACCGTCACGGTGCGGCTGGTGCTGGCCGTGCGGCCCTGATCGTCAACCACGGTCAGGCCAATGGTGAAGACTCCCGGATCGACAAAGGTATAGTTCGTGACGGCTTGCGCCGTGATGTGATCCGCTGTCCCGTCATTATTCCAATCCCAGCGGTATTCGACGAGGGTAGCCTCGCCAATCGATGCGGAGGCATCGAATTCAACCGCCAATGGCGCGGTGCCGCTTTGCGGGCTCATGCTGAAATGGGCAATGGGATCGGATATTGTCTGGGTAACATCCACATAGCGATGGGAAGTCGCCTCCAGGCCCGCGCTGTTGAGGATACGCAGGGTCACGAGGTAACGCCCGGGGGTGGTCCAGGCGTGCGAGGCTTGTTCGCCCTCCACTTGCCGGCCATCACCGAAATCCCAGAGATAGGAGACCACCGGAAGGCTGCTTTCGCTGGCAGCCGCGTCGAAGCTGAACGGACCGCTCCCGGAATCAGCGACGGAAAACGTCGCAAAAGGACGCTCCGAAGAAAAGGGCTTCAAGGCAAAGATACCACTGATGCCGTTGAAGCTGGGAACACCCCACTCCGGCACTTGCGCAGTGGGGATGTCGTTACCCGAGGCAAGATTATGGCCGACGACGAGCAGCCCCCCGCTGACCGGGAATATGCCGCTCAGGACCGTATTGGCTGCGCCAACCGGCTCGGCATCGATGTCATCGTCCGGATAGGTCCAAACGCCGGTCAAGGCACTGGAGTAAGCCAGTTGATTCAGCATCGGCTCATACACCCGCACCCATCGGTTCCAGGGCGAGGTGCCTTCATTTAAGATGGGATTATCGTGCCCAAGACGTCGCGGCAATTTTTGCATGGCATTGCTGGTGGTGACCATGCGGGGGCCCAGCCCGGTTGTGAAGACCCGTCCGTCCGGACCTATCCGGGTCGAGTTTTCCATGGTACGGGTAGTGGTCACATCCGGCCAACCGGCATTGTGGTGGGGCCAACCGTCGTGAATCGGTTCCGGGTAAGCCGTCGTCGGCCAATTGCCCCGATTGCCCATGACCCGACGGAAAAAGCCGGCCAGATACGTGGCCGCGAGCAGATTGCCGTCATCCGCGCGCAAACGGCCTATCCAGCTGATGTGGATATTCCCCTCGGTGCCGGTGAAGCGGTTTTGAAAACCATTTGCGCCGGGATTGAGGGCGACCGCGTTGCCCGACCAGAAGTTGGAAGTGTTGTTGCCGTGACAACGGGCCACCACCACGACGCTGCCTCCCTCGCTGAGCGGCACGGAATAATCGACCTCCAGACCGTCGATGTATTGATCGGGAGGCGAAACGAAGGTGGTATCGATGAGCCCGTCACCCGTGGTGTCGAGAGCCTCGGTGTAGAGGCGGCTCCACCACATCATGCTGCCATCGGCATGGTAAGCGATCACGGCCGGCTCAAAGTCGGGCTGCTCCTTGTTGGCAGGGGCATCCCAAAAGATCGACTTGATGTTGAAGCCGTAGTAGAAATTGTTGTTGCGCCGATCCACCGTCACCGCGCCTATCCAATGCCTGCCGGCGGTGCGGTATCCATTGTAGCCATAGGCCCGGTTATTGATAATGCGAATTGGATCTCCCGTATCAAAGGAGTGGGTCACCATGATATCGATCGGCCAGGTTCCCTGGCGGATACCGCCATTGCCATCGGGAGTGATGGCAAACAGTTCGGCGTCATTCCACGATTGGTTGTCCGTCGGCAGGCGGATGGCGCTGTGCGTGGCGGTTGGAAACTCCGTAGGCAGACCCCGCTGCCACGCCCCATCCACCCAGTGACTGGCGCGCAAGGCCGGGAGGCTGGTCAAGTTGCCCGCCGGATCGAGAAATCCGATGGTCGCGCTGAATTCACCGCCGTGGGCAAACACCACCCTGCCGTCATTGCCAACATCCCAGGCTTGGTAAACCTCATGCCCGTTGGCGGCCGCCGCCACATGCACCCAATTCAAAGCGTCGGGCACCCCCTGCACAAAGTTGTTGTTCAGTGGCCCGATGAAATAGCCGCCGCTGACTTGCCCGGAGACATAGAGGGTTCCGGTCGGGTCACCCGGCACTTCGGTCGAACGCATCCAGCGCAAGTTGAGAGCGGCCCCGGCGGGCAAATGAACCACCTCCGGAATCCGCTCGGTATCCCCACTCAAACGCATGATGAACGACACGGTCGTGCCGGAGGGCGCTGGCAATCCCGTAACGCTCAACTCAGTGCGCGGCACCGCGCTGTCGATCCAGTTCAAGTTGGCCGACACCCCCGCGACCAGAAGGGTGCCGTCCGATAGTTCCCGCACATCGGTGAAGCGGGTGTCCGCACCAGCCCCGGCGTAGGTCACAACGAACCGTTGATCGGCGTGCACTGCACTGCATGCGAGGATAAGCGAGACGAGCAACGGAAGACAAACCAATAGGGGGCATCGTTTCATGAGGAGGGGCGATGGGGGGTGAAAAAACAGGGGAGGGAAAGGGCTATTGTAGCGGATACCGCCCTAAATGCTACGCCCTTTCACGCATTCGTTTTTTGGATTTGCGCAACATCAGGAGATTTTTGGGATGGGTATCCCGTGACTTGGGTGACGTAGCCAGCCTCGCCAGAGGGTGGATGGGCCGGGTTCGAAGATACGGGCAATCCGGTCCACGCTTTGGCAAGCGTGGCTACGGGGGTTCCTTCGTGGTTTTCGGCCGGACTCCTTCGTAGCCAGCCTCGCCAGAGGGTGGATCGGCGGGGTTCGCAGATCCGGGCACTCCGCCGTCCACGCTTTGGCAAGCGTGGCTACGGCGGTTTTTCGTGGTTTTTTGGCCGGACACCCCGTAGCCAGCCTCGCCAGAGGGTGGATGGGCGGGGTTCGCCGATCCGGGCACTCCCTCCACGCTTTGGCAAACGTAGCTACGGCGGTTCCTTCGTGGTTTTTCGGCCGGACCCTCCGTAGCCAGCCTCGCCAGAGGGTGGATGGGCGGGGTTCGCCGATACAAGCACTCCGGTCCACGCTTTGGCAAGCGTAGCTACGGCGGTTCATTGTGGTTTTTCGGCCGGACGCCTTCGTAGCCAGCCTCGCAAGAGGGTGGATTGGCGGGGTCCGCAGATCCGGGCACTCCGTCCACGCTTTGGCAAGCGTAGCTACGGCGGTTTTTCGTGGTTTTTTGGCCGGACACCCCGTAGCCAGCCTCGCAAGAGGGTGGATTCGGCGGGATTCGACGATCCGGGCGCTCCGGTCCACGCTTTGGCAAGCGTGGCTACGGGGGTTCCTTCGTGGTTTTCGGCCGGACGCCTTCGTAGCCAGCCTCGCAAGAGGGTGGATGGGCGGGATTCGAAGATACGGGCACTCCGGTCCACGCTTTGGCAAGCGTGGCTACGGGGGTTCCTTCGTGGTTTTCGGCCGGACACCTTCGTAGCCAGCCTCGCCAGAGGGTGGATGGGCAGGGTTCGAAGATACGGGCACCTCCCTCCACGCTTTGGCAAGCGTGGCTACGGGGGTTCCTTCGTGGTTTTCGGCCGGACACCTTCGTAGCCAGCCTCGCCAGAGGGTGGATGGGCAGGGATTCCCACACATTTCTCCTTGAGGTCCGCAACCCGCTTTTTCAGCATCCTTCCGTGTCGGCATTTCACTCACTCCCCTCGGATTTCGGGAAAAAGCGCCACCTGCCCCGACTCCCGCCAGCTCATTACCAGGGCGGCTCATTCGTCTTTTGGACACATACCGTGGCCAACCGCTCCACAGGATGGCTTTCCCCGACCGTCCACCTTGCCTTTCGCGAAGCATTTCTTCACGCCCAAACCCGCGAAGGGCTCGCCTGCCCCGTGTATGTGCTCATGCCCGATCACCTCCACTGTCTCTGGATCGGCGCATCGCCGGCATCCGATCAGCGCCTGGCCGCGCGGGCGCTCCGCCGCCAGATAACCAACCTCATCCGGCCACATCGCCTCCAGGATCAAGCCCATGACCATGTTCTGCGCGAGGAAGAGCGGACGGAAGGCGCCTTCGCCACCGTGTGGCAATACATGGCCGAGAATCCCCGACGCGCCGGCCTCGTGGACGACTGGCGCGGCTATCCCTATCTGGGTGCCCTGGTCCCCGGCTACCCCGGCCTCGATCCCCGCGAAGTCGATTTCCTCGCGCGATTTTGGCGCGTTTACCAAGCCTTCTCCGATCGCCTAAGGAAATCGCCGCCTTCGTAGCCAGCCTCGCCAGAGGGTGGATGGGCGGGGTTCGCAGATCCGGGAGCTCCCGGTCCACGCTTTGGCAAGCGTGGCTACGGGGGTTTTTCGTGGTTTTTCGGCCGGACCCTCCGTAGCCAGCCTCGCCAGAGGGTGGATGGGCGGGGTTCGCCGATACAGGCAATCCGGTCCACGCTTTGGCAAGCGTAGCTACGGGGGTTTTTCGTGGTTTTCGGCCGAACGCCTCCTTTGTAGCCAACCTCGCCAGAGGGTGGATTGGCGGGGTTCGAAGATACTGGCGCTCCCGGTCCACGCTTTGGCAAGCGTAGCTACGGGGGTTTTTCGTGGTTTTCGGCCGAACGCCTCCTTTGTAGCCAACCTCGCCAGAGGGTGGATTGGCGGGGTTCGAAGATACTGGCGCTCCCGGTCCACGCTTTGGCAAGCGTGGCTACGGGGGTTCCTTCGTGGTTTTCGGCCGGACACCCCGTAGCCAGCCTCGCAAGAGGGTGGATTCGGCAGGGGTTCGCCGATCCGGGCACTCCGGTCCACGCTTTGGCAAGCGTAGCTACGGGGGGCGGCGGTCAGTCGTCGATCTCCACCCGGACCTGGACAAACCGCGGCGTGGAGGCGGATATCGGGCCGTCCGGATGGGTCACCTCGACGTGTTGGATCTCACCGGCGGCGGAATCCTGAACGTGGGCGGGTCCGCTCCAGGCATCGGCACCGGGTTCGAGCGTGGCGATGGCTGTCCAGCTGCCGGGCGCGAGGGAATCCGAGGTCTCGACAAGGATACGCACATCGACGCTGGCCCGCCGGGTAAAGGCGATCACGTGGCCATCGTGCATCACGGGCAGGCCCGCGCGGGCGTTGGGCAGGAGGTCGAGGCCAAGGGCGTATTCGAGCAGGTTCGGAATCCCGCGTTGCCAGGGGTCGGCCCCGGGCGCGCCCGCCGGATCCAGGAGATCCCCGAAGCGGTCCATGCGCCACGCTTCATAGCCATCGGCGATCCGCCGCGCCTCGATGCGCACATTGTCGAAAACGCCGGACAACGTGCTGGTCGAGGCTGAGCCCCCGTCGGCGCTGTAGCGCAGGCGCACACGGACATCGGCGGCATCGCGCAGGGCCCCGATTTCCGCCAGATCGAGGGCGACAAGGGTTGTCGTGCGGTAGTCCGCACTGGCGAGGGTGGTGAAGGCGGTGTAACTGAGCCCTCCGTCGACGCTCCATTCGACGGTCGCGCTTGACGGGAGCAGGTCGCCCGTTCCGTAGGCGAAAGAAATCATGGCTGCCTCGAAACCGGTCATGTCGAAACGCAGTTCGACGATGCCGTTGTCCCAACGCGAATTGCGGCGCAGTTCGATCCGACCGCCCGCCACCGTCCCATCGGAGGCGTTGATGAGGGTGCCCCCGCTGGGGCTGCGGGCAAAGTTTGTCCCGGAAGCCTGCGTGCTGCGGACGAAGAGGATGCCGGAGCCAAGGTCAGCCGGCAGCGACTCCTCAAAGCCGGTGGTAACAGTCTCAGAGGCAAACTGGTTGAAGTTCCATTCCGCCAGCACCACTTCCATCGACGGCAGGACAAACAGGAAAACGCTCGCCGGGGCACTCTCCACGCTGCCGCCCGCATTGGTCACGACAACATCGTAGACACCCTCATGCGGGAGCCCGAAGCCGCTGATTCGCAGCGTATGGGTGTCGGCACCGGAGACGCCTCCGCCGTTTGCCAGCGGCACGCCGCCGCGGCGCCATTGGAAGGTGAACGGCGCCGAACCGGAAACCTCCACGGAGAGAACCAGCTCCCCACCCTCGTTCACCGTTCCACCCTGCGGCTGACTCGTGATCTGCGGGGCGACCAGCTCGGTCACCTGAAGATTGGCGGGGTTGCTCACGGCGAAGCCCACCGAGTTGGTCACGACGACGTCGTAGGCACCCTCGTCGTCATAGGTCAGGCCGGAGAGCGTCAAGGTGTGCGTGCCGGCACCCGATATCCGGGGACCGTCGTCGAGCGGTTCGCCGTCCTTGCGCCACTGGTAGGCGAAAAACGGAGGCGAACCGGTGGCGACCACGCTGAACTGAATCGTCGCCGTCTCGTAGGAGAGGGTGTCCGGCGGATGGCCAACAATCACCGGTGCCGAAGGCTCCGAGAAGACATCGATCACGACCGATGCGGTGGACTGCAGGTTTGCGCTGTTCGTCGCCGTGAGCGTAAGGGTGTGCGTGCCGACGGAGAGGTTGCCCACGCTCAGCGTCGAACCGTTGCCAAGCGCGCCGTCGATACTGGAAGACCACTCCAGGAAGGGATTGTCCAGGGGGCCATCGCTGTCCTCGCCCGAACCGCTGAGCATGATCGGCTCGCCCAGGAAAAACCAGTCGCCGTTGGCCGGAGATTCAATGCTCACGATGGGTGGCGCATCGGGGCTGCCGGTTTTATCGACAATCTGAAAGCCGGAGATGGCCTCGCCGTTGCGCTGTGGTATCGAAAGCACCATGTCGGCACCCATCAAATTGCGCCAGAGGATGACGTTGTCTCCCCGGATCGCCTCGCCTGCGGTGGCCGCCTCCGAGACCCGCCACTGGCCGGGGAAATCGTGCCCCGGCTTCCAGGCCCAGCGCCGGATGCCGTTCACATCGATCGCCCGCGGTTCGTCCACGTTGGCACCGGCATAGTAGACATAGACGTCATAAACCGCGTAGGGAATGTTGGCGACTTCAAGGGTGAAGCCGGTGTCGCTTCCCCAGGGCTGCTTGCCCAGGTTGATCTGGGCGAGGACCGTGTCGCCATTGAAGGGATCCACGGTGTGCGCGGCGATGAAGATGGCTTGATTTCCTGTAGTGGAAAAATGGATATTCACCGGCTGACCGGAGGAATCATACCAACCGGCGCTGACAGATTGCCGGATATTGTTCCAGTAGCCCACGGGGATGACGCCGGCCCCACGGGTGAAATCCATCCGGCGCGCCCGATCGTTGGCATTGAAACTGAGCACGCCCCGCCCGCCGTTGGGCGGGAGGACTTCGACCGTGTGAAATGCGCTGCTCACGCGACCGCGCTCGTCCGTCACGATGAGGACGGGATTGTAGACGCCCGCTTTCCGGTAGGTGTGGGAGGCCGACTCGCCGGTCGCAAAGGCACCGTCGCCAAACTCCCAGCGAAAGGTCATGGCGTCGCCATCGGGATCATAGGTGGAAGCGGCGCTGAAGTGAACCGTGCTGCCGGCGAGGAGGATCGTGTCGCTCGCGGAGATGTGGGCCACGGGAGGCGCGTTCGGCGAGGACGGGGCGACCGTGATGGTTTCCGAGATCTGGGCAGATTTCCCGAGGGCATCCGTTACAGTGAGGAGCACGGAGTAGATACCCGGCTCGTAGAAAGTGTGCTCCATCCGGTCCCTTTCCACAAGGTGGCGAAGCACGTTGCCGTTACCGAAATCCCAGGTGTAGTAGAGCCAGTCGCCGTCCGGATCGACCGTTGCGCTGGCATCGAAGCTCACCGTGAGCGGGGCCTCGCCGGCGTTTGTCGATACGGCAAGGGTGGGAACGGGGGCGGTATTGCCATCGATGTTCGGATCGTGTTCGAAGTAGTTGAACAGTTGGATCTCGGTCAGCTCCACCCGGCCATCGATACCGCCCGACTGATTGCGCAGGTGAAAGAGGTAGTGCGAATAGGCCTCATCGTTGGGCAGGGAATAGATGGTCGGTATGCTGCGGGCCACTCCGGCCTGATCCCGCACGGTATCGATGAGTGTCCACGAGGCGTTGACCGCACCGGGCTCCATGGAGAAGGGTTGCGGATTGTTGGAACCATAGACTTCCCAATCTTTCGGATCGCGGTCGGCCGTCCACGGAAGCCCGCCGGCGGTGAAGGCATACTCGGTGATGTTCACCCGCCGGTCCGCACCGTCGCGGTTGGTGAAGCGGAACATGACCCACTCTTCGGGATTTTCCGATACCCAGCGTGTCTCGAACTTTCCGTCGCCAAGCATCGCTCCACCGAGGTCCGGGCGCAGTTGGGAGGAAAAGGTCAACTCGACGCCCGGCTCGAGCACCTGATTGACCGCCTGGGTGGTGTCACGCGGAGCGGTGCGCTGATCGAAGGCGTGGCGGGTGCGGGTGATGGAGGTTTGCGGGATCATGACGAGCCCGGCATAGCGCGACACGGTGATTTGTTCGCCGACAACAATGGATCGGCCCGTGCTGTCGGTGGCCGTGAGGGTTGCGTTGAAGACCTGGTGGGCCAATTCGGAGGGCAGGTGGTAGGTGTGTGCTACACGGCGTTGGTTGCTCGTGTTGCCGTCGCCGAAGTCCCAATGGTATTGCAGGGGCAATCCGTCCGGACTGTTGAAGGTGGACTCAAACATCACCGTGCCGCCGTCGTAGACCGTCGCGGGCGTGGCCGAAAAGGTCGGCTGAAAGAGCGACACCTGCGAAAAGAGGATGCTGTCCGGTATCGGCCGGTAGCGGTCTGTTCCGGGGGGTGCCCAGGAAATATCGAAGCGGTTCCATTCTTCGTGCGCATCCTCAACGTTGTAGGTCGCCTCAATCCGGAAGGGATGCCAACCGGCCTCGAGGGCCACAAGTGATTCAAAGGTGGGGGAACCATGGGGATAGGTGCTGCGGACCGCGATCTGACCGCCGATGTGGATACGCGTCTCGTTGCGCGTGCGCAAGCGGAAGGCGTAGGCCCCGGTCTCTGCGATGTGGATGTAGCCGTCGAAGACAAGCACGTAGAGATTCGCCAAGTTGGTCACACCGAGATCGTAGTTGGAGATACGGCCGCGGTTCAGCGGGCGCAGGGTCGTGATCTCCGGCATATTGGTTCCGCGCGTCGGGTCACCGCGAAACACCTGGTAGTTCAGGCCCTGCAACAGGTTTTCCGGCTCTTCCACGGAAGCGATGATGTCCTGCGGCCCGAGGGCCGTGATCCACCTCGACACTTGGTGGGACTTGCCCGCGCTGTCGATTACGGTAAGCCGCACGCGGTGCTCTTTCGCCTGCGTGAAGGTGTGGGTGATCAAGGGATGGGTCGTCTCTGTGATCGTGCCGTCGTTGAAATCCCAGCGGTAGAGCAGCGGGTCACCTTCCGGATCGAAGGAGGCGGAGGCGTCGAAATCCACCGAGAAGGGCACAAACCCGCCGAGCGAGCTGAAGGTAAAGCTGGCCACCGGAGGCAGGTTTTCCACGCGGATGGCGATGCGCGCGGCATTCAGGTTGCCCGCCGTGTCCTCCGCCCGCAGTTCCACCTGATAGGTGCTCTCCGTCGGCCAGCTCACCTGAATGGTCTGGCCGGTCATCGTGCGCCCGTCGCCAAGGAACCATTGGTAGGTGAGAGGATCATTTTCGGGATCCGTCGACGTCCCGGCGTCGAGGGTGATCGTCACTCCCGGCAGCACCGTGGTCGCGCTGGCCGTGATGCGCGCGGTCGGCTCGCGGTTGCCGACAAAAATGTCGCGCACGACGCGGTCCGCCCCGCCATTCCCATCGTCCACGCCCAGACTGACAAGGTAAAGGCCGTCATTGGCGTAGGTATGGCTCAGGGCCTGCGCTGTGGACGTGGTGCCGTCGCCAAAGTCCCAGGAATAGACTAGGGTCTCCGCCGTATCCACGAAGCCACTACCATTGAAGCTCACGCTCAGCGGTGCCAGCCCACGGGTGGGATTCGCGGAAAGGCCGGGCGCGGTGGACCGGTTCAAACCCGTCAGCGTCGAGGATTCGATGCGCTGGGTGGCGGCGTTGTAGGTCAGCACGCTGTTTCCGAGTGTGACCGCCGCATCCAGCCCCGACCCTACCATGGAAAAAGCCGGCGGCGTGCCGTGACCGGTCGCCATGACCACCCAGATATCGATGTTGGCCGCGTCGTAGGCATAGCGGGTCGCCTGATTCTGGGTGATGAAGCCGTTGCCGTGAACCATGAACCAGGCCTTCAGGTAGGCGCCGTTCGCATCCACGGAGAGAAAGTAGTCGACGTCATAGACCGTATCCGTGCCCACCGTCACGGTCATGCCCGGCTGGAATAGATTCCAGGCATAGGTGTGCACTTCATTGGCGCGGAGGCGGTCGAAGGTGGAAATGATCGAAAAGCCTTCCGGAGAGAAATCGGCCATGACGTGGCGAACGGCCTCCGCCACCCCGAGGTTGCTGAATTTGCTCCCGCCGTTGACGATGGCGTAGCCGCCCTGCGGGGCCACGCGGTGCTCCACCGCCGAACCGGTCCCGGATTCGGCGCGGGCCAGACCATTGACGAGAATCTGCGAAAAGGCCGTGTCCAGCCCGGAGGTCGCCGGACCGGGCCCGTAGCCCCACTTCGCGCCGTGCGAGAGAATGTTGATCTGCCCGGCGTCGAGCTGGTTCCATGAACGCCCGTAGGCCCCCGTATCCGACCAGAGGCTGACGATCGTATCGTTGGCATCAGTCCAGCCGCTGCGCATGACGTAGCCCCCGCGGCTGTCGTTGATGACCGTCGGGTAATGGCCAAACGGATCTTCCGCGGGCACACTGTTCGGGTAGCCGATGAGCGCATAGATCGTGCCGCCGGCCTGGTAATCATACTTGGCCGAAGGCGGGGCGGGATTGTGGATGCCCCGGTAGCGATCGTAAAACCAGCGGTAAAAGCCCGTCTCCCCCTCCGGCACGAGGGCCAGCAGGGCGCTCGTCATACCGGCGGGCGGCAGGGTGTCGCCCCCGACGCCCCAGGTGAGCGAGTTTTGCCCGGCGTTGAACTGGCCCGCATACATGATGATGTGATGCGGACGGCGGCTTGCAAAGCTGGGCTCCACGTGCGGATCGCCGATCTGGCGCAGGGCCATCATGGCAGGAAAGAGGTATTCCATGGAGAGCCCGAAATAATAATTGCCCTCCTGCGTCCATCCGCGGTCGCCAAAGGAGGCCAGGTGGGTGCGCAGCAGCTCGCGGCTGCGCTGGAAATCAAAGCGGCGCGTGCGCTCCTCGCCCATCGCGATGAGGGTCATCACGTGCGCCCCGGCCACCACCCCGCTCCAGTTGGAGTTGTTCGCCTGATAGCCGATGTTGGGATGCGAGAGCGCCTGCGCCGCATACTGGTTCAGGCCGCTCGTCACCTTGCCCGCCACCCAGTCCCGCTGCGCCGGACTCAGGCCCTCGTAGGCCCAGTTGTAGGCCATGGCAAAGCTGGCGATGGTTTGCGCCCGGCCCAGGCCGCTGGCCGCATCGGGGGCCGCCTGACCGTCCGGCACGCTGATCGTGTAGATCTCCTGCAATCGGTCAAAGGCCACCTGCGCGTAGGCGGCATTGCCCGTGAGAAGGTAGAGGAAGGAAGCCTCCCGCGCCATGTAGCCGCGCTGGTAGCTCGACGTGCCCGGAATATGATTCGCGTCCACCCGCGCCTTGAGGGCGTGGTAGGCCTCGTGATGGGTCGTCCCGGGCACGGTCACAAGCGTGCGGATCTCATCAAGACGCGCCTCATCGAGCAGAAAAAGAGCGGGTCGCGCCGCCAAGGCGGAGGCTGTCAGGCCAAGAAGCGCGCAGCACCACAGGAAAAGGCAGGTTGATCGGAGTCTCATCAGGGGGAATAGGGGATTCAGAAATCGAAAAACCATGGTAGCCGACAGGGTTGTTTCGGGCTATGCGTTTTCCCGTATAACTTTTTGAGTTTGCGCATCCCCGTAGCCGAAACCGTCAGGTTTTGGAACGGGGATTTCCGGGATTCCCGAGCCGTTCCAAACGCTCGCGGGTTCGGCTACGGAGTGGCCGGTGCCCTAAATGCTCACGCGTTCGGCTACTCCCTCAAAGATCGACTGCGCCGGGCGAAGCAACTATGGAATCCCCCGGAGCAAGAGAACGGAAGTGCCGGAGATTCAGCGTGTAGAGGGCCGTGCAGCCAACGCTGCGGGCAGCGACAAGGTGCAAGGCATCGTAGATGGCTCCGCTGGAAAGGTTTTGCTGCACCGTCAGTTGCAGAGCCTCCCGGTAGTCGGCGGCGCTCTGGGGAATGAGGGTGAAATACGGAAGAATGCTTTGCTGAATAATCCGATCCACGTCCGGGGGATGCAAACGGGGCTTGAGCGGCAAAGCGGTGAGCGTGGCAAACAATTCGGCGAGACCGTGCGTGGCCAAGTGCCCACTTATCGTCCCGGACTTCACCTCCCGGAGAAGGGGAAAAGCGAGCGCGTGGTGCGGATGGTGCTGAAGCAGTGCCGCGACCAGAGCAGAGGTGTCAAAACAGGCTTTCATGCCTCACATGCCACCGATTTCACGGCTGCGCTGGTCTCTTTGCTCTTCCAAAAACGAGCCCGTGTCCCAGACAGATGCCGGAACTTCGCTTGAGCAAAAGAGAAGGCCCTCTTTCTCAACCAGCGGAGACGCAGGAACGGCCGGGCGAAGCCGAATGCCGTCGGATTCCACGATCATCTCCAGTTCGTCCCCCGGCTTCAGAGCAAAGCGATCCCGAATCGCCTTCGGCACGACAATCCGGCTCATACGATCAAGCGTAAGATTCATGACAGTGCTTCTGCCAAATCTCATTTGATTTGTCAAATCACAAAACCAAAACAAAAAACCGCCGGGCCTTCGGGCAATTGAGTGCCCGGGGGACCCGGCGGCTGAGGGATTAAAAAAGATCCGTCTGAAAAAATCAGCGGCGCGCGCGGCGACGCCAGGCAACGAAGGCCAGACCGAGGAGGCCGAGGATCGCGGCGTAGGTCGAGGGCTCGGGGATGGCGGTGACTTCAAGGTTTTGAATGGTGAAATTGCTGGTGGTCGTCCCAAAAGCAAAGCCGGATATGGTGGTGGGAACGCCATCACCAAGGGTGTAGGTGGAAACCATTGTGCCAACTCCAGATGCGGCGGACCAGGTGAAGGGAATCCCGCCGGCAGTGTCAGTGCGAGTAGCATCAAGACGAGGGGTTGTGTAAACTGTGGACAATTGCAGTTGCGTGTCCGAGATCCGCGTCAGAGTCATGGTGACGGTTTGGCTTACATTCTGGTTGAGCGGTGGGCGAATCCCGCTACCTAAGCGCCCTGCCGCACCATCCACAGCACCGTCGTTGCTGCCCCATCCAAGCGTGCGGGCCATCAGGGGTTGACTGCCTTCGCCTTGGCGAAAGACCCCACCGTTCACATCACCAGAAGACGAACGCGTTCCGATCGATTGAAAGTAGCCTGTCCATCCATCTGTAACAGCGGTGTCCGCATTTTGCGTCACGGCAGCTCCGCTGAACAAACCCAAAGCGATCTGGTAACCTGAGTTGTTCTGGGTAATTCCCGAGAGGGTGAATTGCGTCTGGATCGAATGCCCGACGGTATTGAGGCTGAACTGGTCGAAGCTCACCGCAATACCTTGGCCGACATCGATACCGGTATCAGCGGCAGTGCGGGTAAACACCCCCGTCGCTTGGGTGAATGAGCCATTGTTGATAACATACATATCGTCGCTAGCTTGCGAAAAGATAATCTGACCTTGCAGCGCAAGGGAAGCGCCGAAGAGGCCGGCGAGGGAGAAGAGCAGTTTCTGGGTCATAATAGAATAGATTAGAATTTCGGATGAAGCGCCTTGGCCAACATTCGGGGCCAAAAACACCGTAATCCTATCCGATACCGGGAAGAATAACTATGAGCCGGTCGGCGAAAAAACTTGTGTTTTTCGGACAAGCGACTGGGCTCGCCGGGATGCCTCCCTATCCCCAGACGGCCGCTTTCCCCTCCTCAGCGCATGCAATGGAAATGCGCACCGGGGTGTTGGCCTATTGGCGGGAGCATCCGGAGTCCGCCGGCGTGGTCTTGAAAAACCTGGACGCCTCGGTCCTGGCCGTTGAACCCATCGTCGGTCTCATCACCCCGGTTTATGAGGGCTATTTGATCGAGCACTTTCGGAAGACGGGCATTCCCTTGGTCAACACATCGAATTTTCGCTTTGCGGACGCCGTCGCGAGTGTTGTCAGCGATGACAGGGAGGTGGGCCGGATGGCGGGGAACTACCTTCTGGGCCGCGGCTACGGCGACTTTGTCTACATCACCTTTCCCACGGCGGTGCACTCGGTTGAGCGCGAAGCGGGCTTCCGGGAAGCGGTGCAAAGCGCCAACGGCCGGATCACCACCTTCAGTTGGCCCGGGACGGGGGGCACACGGATTCCCGCTGGCGAACATCAGCGACAGTTGCAGGAGATTGCCCGGGCGGTCTTGGCCACCGGGCCGCTGACTTCATGCAGAGCCATCTTCTGCTTTTCCACGAGCTGTGCGGAAGAGCTGCTCCAAGTTGCCCGCGATCTTTTCGGCGAATCCGCCTTCCGTGTCGGTTGGATGGGCGTGGACGCGCCGGAGGGGAAACTGAGCCAGGTGGGCCACCATCGCCTCACGGCGGTGAGACCCAACTTCCACCAGGTGGGCTATGAGGGGGCGGCGCTTCTGGCGGCCTTGATACGCGGGGAAGCGCCCCCTCCGGGACCTGTCCGCCTTCCACCGGTTGAGGTGGTGGAAGGCACCACAACGCCCGGCCCACAGCAAAGCGACGCGCTTGTTTCCACCGTCCTCGCATGGATCGAGACAGCCATTGAGGATGGAGACCCCCTCGAAGTCAGTGCCTTGGCCGCGCGCGCCCGGATGTCCGCGCGCACCTTGCAGCGCCGCTTCACCGCCACTCTGGGACACGGTGTGAAAAAGGAGATTTACAGCCGCCGGATGCGCCGGGCCTGCGCTTTGTTGCGTTCCAATGAAATGAGCATCACGGAGATTTCCGTGCACATCGGCTACAGCAATCCCGGTGAGTTCTCCCGCCGGTTTAAGCGCACCTTCGGCCAAACACCGCGGGAATGGCGCGCAAGCTCCCGCAGGGCAACGGACCCATTCCGATGAACAGGGCTCCGTGCACATTTATCGATTGGGCTTTTCGATATCGGTTCCGGTTTGCGGCTTCCTTTTCCGCTCAACTTTGCCGATAGTGATACGCGGTCGTCGCCCGCACCAGCGCCCCCTGCAGACCGATTCCTTTGCCGTATCCACGGAGGGGGGAGGGCGTGCACAAAAGATTTGTCAGGAACCGCCGTCGTTTCATCGTGGACCCATGGAGAGTTTTGAAGTCGTGGTCTTCGGGGCCACCCCCGGGGGGATGGCCGCCGCCTGCAGCGCCGCCGAACAAGGGGCCCGCACCCTCCTGCTGGAACCGTCGGACCACGTCGGGGGGCACCTTTCCAGCGGAATTTGCACGACCGAGATTGAGCACATGTTGCCGGAGTCCTTTCGCGGATGGATGCTGCGGTTTCTGCGCGAAATCGGTCAGCGCTACGGCGTGGAAGGTCCCCTGCACCGCTGGGAACCACATGTGGCCGAGGCGGTCTTTGAGGAAATGCTCGCGGATGCGGGCGTCGTCGTGCGGCGCGGCACCTATCCGGAAAAGCTCCACGGGGAGAGCAACCAGATCCGCCACCTCGTTCTCAGCGATGGCTCGACCGTCACCGGAAGGGTCTGGATCGATGCCTCCTATGAAGGCGACCTCATGGCGATGGCCAAGGTGCCCTACACCGTCGGCCGGGAATCCCGGGAAACCTACGGTGAATCGCTCGCCGGCATGCGCTTCATTGAAGACATCAGCGAAGTGCGCAACACCAAGGGGCATGCGGAGAAAGTGGATTCCGTATGGGAAGCCGACCTGCGCACCGCCGACGGAGGCTGGGTTCCGGGTGTCGAAACGGGTGTCGTCTTCACCGCCGGGACCGGGGATGGCAAGGTCATGAACTACCACTACCGGGTAACCGTGACCAAGGCCGCCAACCGCATTCCCTTTCCCTGCCCGGAGGGCTTCGACGAAGGGCGCTTCGAACTCCTTGCCCGCTATTTCCACAAATACCCGGACAGCTCCATGCGCCGGATCGTCGGCTTTATCAACAACCCCAGCGGGCGCTACAGCCTGGACAGCGACGGCAACACGGTCGTGCACGAAGGCGACAAGTGGGAACTCAACAACCACCAGGCCTCCATCCTTTCCCTCGGCCACCTCGGCGGGCAGTTTTTGTATCCCGACGGTGACCGCGCCACCCGGCAGGCCATCCTCCGGGATCATTATGCCTACAATGCCGGACTGCTCCATTTCCTCTGCCAGAGCAGGAGCGTCCCGCTGCCGGTGCGCGAGGCCATGAACCGGTGGGGTCTGCCCCCCGATGAATACGTGACCAACGGCCATTGGCCCTACCAGCCCTACATCCGCGAAGCCCGGCGCATGGTCGGGGCCTATGTTCTGACCGAACGGGATGTCTTACACGACATCGAAAAGGAGGATGGGATTTTTTGGAACTCGCACTGGATCGACTGCCACCACGTTCAACGCATTGCCCTGAGCGACACCCGCTTTCGCAATGAAGGCCGGATCTGGAAAGAAGTAACCCGCCCCTACGCCATTCCCTACCGCAGCCTCCTCCCCCCGCCGGACAGTGTGCGGAACCTGCTCGTCCCCGGTTGCCTCTCCGCCTCCCATGTCGCTTTCAGCTCCGTCCGCCTCGAAAGCACGTGGATGGGACTGGGCGAAGCCGCCGCCTGCGCCGCCCTCCAGCTCGTCAACGGACAAGCCGATTGCGTGCACAGCATATTGATAAAAGGGCTGCAGAAAACCCTTGAGCAGAGGAAGTGAGCATGTGGTGGCGGGGGATTGGTCGTAGGGCCGGCGCTTGCCGCCGTGCCATGCGTGGGGCGGATCAAACGTAGGGCCGGCGCTTGCCGCCGTGCCGTGCGTGGGGCGGATCGATCATAGGGTGCCGCGCCGCGCGGGGATGGGGATGTGGGCCGTCAATCCATTCAACGGATGAATGGCGAAAATTCGCCCTGAAACGCGGTTACGGGTTGCCAAGAGGCACCGGAAGCCGATTTGCTGGAATTTTTCGTGTTTCGACCCCCCTTCATTCCAAATGCAAACTGAAGTTCTTGCGAAAGCTGCGGCCGAAGCCCGCGGTCTTGCCATTGATGCCGTCCACAAGGCGGGTATCGGCCACCTCGGCCTCCCCCTCGGCTGCGCCGAAATCGGTGCCGTCCTCTACGGCCATGCCCTTAACATCGCGCCCGATCAACCCCGTTGGTGGAACCGCGACCGCTTTGTCCTCTCCGCCGGTCACGGGAGCATGTTCCTCTACGCCTGGCTGCACCTCGCGGGCTACCGCGTCTCCCTCGACGACGTAAAGGCCTTCCGGCAGCTCCATTCGATCACGCCGGGCCACCCCGAATTTGGCGAAACCGAGGGTGTCGAATGCACCACCGGCCCGCTTGGCCAGGGCGTGGGCAACGCCGTGGGCCTGGCAGTCTCGCAGAAGATGGCGGCGGCCCGCTACAACACGACCCACACGATTTTCGATAACCGCATCGTCTGTCTCGCCGGCGACGGGTGTTTGCAGGAGGGCGTGGCGCGCGAAGCGGTGGCCTTTGCGGGGCACTTCAAGCTCGATAACCTCATTCTCATTTACGACGCCAACGAAGTCACCCTCGATGCCCAGGCCGAGGAGACCCAGAGCGAAGACACCGCCGCGATCTACACCGCGATGGGCTGGGATGTCTGCGAAGTGGACGGGCACGACATGGAAGCCTTTCTCGGGGCCTACGAAGAGGCGCGGAGCGAACTGAATGGCCGCCCCAAGCTCATCATCGCAAAAACCGTTGTCGGCCAGGGCATCCCGGAAGTCGCGGGCACCTGGAAAGCCCACGGCGAAGGCGGAGCCAAGTTTGCCGAGAGTGCCCGCAAGGGTCTTGGCTTGCCCGAAGAGACCTTCTTCGTGAGCGAGGAAACCCGCGCTTACTTCGCCGGGCGCAAGAAGCAATGTGCCGCCGCCTACGCCGAGTGGGCCGCGACCTATGCCGAATGGGCAAGGGCGAATCCCGAACTCGCCGCCGAACTCGCCGCCGCTGAAAAGGGCGAGCGCCCCTCGGCCGCTGAGGTGCTGGCGAACATTCCCGAGTTCCCGGCCGGCACCAAAGCCGCCACGCGCGCCTCCGGGGGCGATGTGCTCCAACCGCTCGCCAAAGCCTACCCGCGCCTCGTCACGGGCAGCGCCGACCTCTTCGGTTCCACGAAAAACTACCTCAAGGACGGGGGTGACTTCACCGCCGCCAATCCGAAGGGCCGCAATTTCCGCTTCGGTATCCGCGAGCACGCCATGGGGGCCATCGTCAACGGCTTCGGTTACGACGGTATCTGGATGGGCTCCGGGGCCACCTTCCTCACCTTCTCCGATTACATGCGCCCGAGCATCCGCCTTGCGGCGCTTTCGAAGCTCCCCATCGCCCACATCTTCACGCACGACTCCGTGGGCGTGGGCGAGGACGGCCCCACCCACCAGCCGGTGGAGACCGTGAGCGCGCTGCGCCTCATCCCGGGCCTGGACGTGATCCGCCCGGCCGATGGAGAGGAAACCGCCGCCGCTTTTGCCGCCGCCCTCTCCCGCGCCGACGGCCCCACCGTTCTCATCCTCTCCCGCCAGAATCTGCCCTCCATCGACAGCGTTCCGGCAAAAGAGCGCCGCGAAGGCACCCTCCGCGGGGCCTACATCGCACGCAAGGAAAGTGCCGCCCTCGACACCATCCTCCTCGCCACCGGCAGTGAGTTGGCCGTGGCCATGGCCGCCGCCGAAAAGATCGGACCCGGCTGCCGCGTGGTCTCCGTGCCCAGCATGGAAATCTTCGAGCGCCAAAGCGCCGAATACAAAGAGACCATCCTCCCCCCCGCCTGCCGCCGCCGCATAGCCGTGGAAGCGGGCGTGACCGGTCTCTGGCATCGCTACACCGGCCTCGACGGAGCCGTCGTGGGCATCGACCGATTTGGCCTCAGTGCGCCGGGCAATGTGGTTATGGAGCACCTTGGCATCCATACTGCTGCCGTCGTCGACGCCGCCACCTCCCTATCGCATGGCTGAAACTGAAACGCTCTCCCCTCCTGTCGACAACGGCCCCGCTGATGAAGCGGAGCACGACCGCGCCATGCTGGACCTCGCGGCCCTCCAAGCCTATCTGCGCACGCAGATCCCCATGGCCGCCGCCATGGGCGCACAGATCGTGGCGGCCACCGGTGCGGAGATCCGCCTGACCGCCCCCCTCGAGCCCAACATCAACCACCAGTCGACCGCCTTCGGGGGCAGCCTCTCCACCCTGGCCGTCCTTGCGGGGTGGACGGCCGTGCACTGCCTTCTGAAAACCGCCGGCATGAACGGGCAGGTGGTTATCCAGCGCAGCCGTTACCACTATCTCGCTCCCGTCGACCGCGCCTTCGAGGCCGTCTGCCGCCCACCCGACAGCGAGGCCGTGGAAGACCTCTGGGTTCGCCTCAAGCGCTACCGCAAGGCCCGCGTGCGCCTCGCCGTGGACATCCTCTGTGGCGGCACCCGTACCGGCTCCTTCGAGGGCGATTACGTGATTGTCGCCCCGTAAGGCCGCAGGGAAGTCGACTCAGAGAGCATCAATCGATCCCAGGTCCCTTGACCAACGGGCGATCTCGGCGGCGACTTGGCGGGGACCGGGCATACCGGGCATCTCGCGCGCAGCAAGGGCGCGGGGGATGTCAAAGCAGACCCGCCAGTCGTCCCCGAAGCGCGCATCAATCGCCTTGACGTCGGCATCGCTTAATTCGGGGAGGGGGCATGCCTTTTTTTCGGCCAAGCCAACGGCCGCCCCCACGAGGTGATGGGCGTCGCGGAAGGGCACGCCTTGGTTGACGAGATAATCCGCCAAGTCCGTAGCGAGCAAAAGCGGGTCGGCCACCGCCGCCGCACAAGCCTCCGGTCGCGCCTGCATGCCGTCGAGCGTGCCGCTGAGCACATCGAGGCAGCTCAGGAGCGTATCGAAGGCATCGAAAACCGGAGGTTTGTCCTCCTGAAGGTCGCGGTTGTAGGTGAGCGGCAGCCCTTTCACGAGCGTCACGAGCGTCGTGAGCGACCCATGCACGCGGGCGGACTTGCCTCGGATCAATTCCAGCGAGTCCGGATTTTTCTTTTGCGGCATGAGGCTCGAACCAGTCGTAAAGGCATCGGGCAGATCGACAAAGCGGAATTCGCTGCTCGCCCAAAGAATGAGGTCCTCCGCGATGCGCGAGAGGTGCACCGCGCAGAGGGTGGCGTGGGAGGCGAACTCCAGAAAAATATCGCGGTCGGCCACGGCATCGAGGCTGTTGCGGGTCATGCGGGGATTGCCCGCTTCATCAACAAAACCGAGGAGACGCGCGGTGTGCGCGCGATCAATCGGAAGAGTCGTGCCGGCCAGCGCCCCGGAGCCCAGGGGGCAAACATTCGCCCGCTGGCGGAACTCCTGAAATCGCTCCCGGTCGCGCCCGAACATCTCCACGTATGCGAGCAGGTGATGCGCCATCGAGACCGGCTGCGCGCGCTGCAAATGCGTATAGCCGGGGATCGCGACCGCCTGCGTGGCCTCCGCCTTTGCGAGAAGACTGCGCATCACACCCTCCAGCGCCGACACCACCGTCTCCGCCGCCGAGCGGAAAAACAGGCGCATGGCCGTGGCCACCTGATCGTTCCGGCTGCGTGCGGTGTGCAGCTTGGCAGCCGCCGGCACCCGCTGCCGCAGCGCTTGCTCCAAGTTCATGTGCACGTCTTCCAGCGCAACATCCCAATGGAAGGCCCCCGCCTCGATCTCCGCCTGAATCTGCGCAAATCCCCCGGCGATGGCCGCCCGCTCTTCCTCCGTGATGAGACCGACCTTGGCGAGCATCGCGGCGTGCGCCAGGCTGCCCTCGATATCGAAGAGCGCCAACCGGTGATCGAAGGAGACGGATTCGCTGAACCGGACCATGCGCGGGTCCGGTCCCTCGGAAAAACGCCCGCCCCACGTTGCTTGTTTTCCTCCAGACATTCCGCACATTCCACTGTGCCCGCACCGGGCAGACAACCGCAAAAATCTCGTCTCCGGAGTTGCCGCCAACAAACATTCGCTTTGCGCTGAAGACTGGGTTTTCGGTCTGACCGCCATTCGTCAATATGCCCCGTGATACAGCCAAACTAAAAGAGAAGGTGCGCACCCTTCCCCACGACCCCGGCGTCTATCTCATGAAGGACCGCCTCGGGAGCGTGCTCTATGTGGGCAAAGCGAAGGATCTGAAAAAGCGCGTGAGCACCTACTTCCAAGCCTCCCGCAAGAAAATGGTGCAGCAGCCGAAGGTCCGGGCGATGCTCGACCTCATCCACGATTTTGATTACCTCGTTGTGAAATCCGAGAGCGAGGCCCTCCTTCTTGAAGGCAAACTCATCAAGGAATGGAAGCCGCGCTACAACACGGACTTCACCGACGACAAACGCTTCCTCCTCGTGCGCGTGGATGTGGAGAATCCCCTCCCCCGCTTCCGCCTCGTGCGCTTTCGCCAGAGCGAGGTCTCCCTCTACTTCGGCCCCTTCGCCCACAGCGGCCTCCTCCGCCGCACCCTCGGGGAACTGCGCGTCAAATACGGTATCCTCCTCTCCGATGGCAACCCTACCCGCCTTCCCGACGGCTCCTGGCGCCTCTACGACGACGCCCGCGCGGAAATTTACGGCCACACCAACACCGTCACCACCACCGACTATCAGGAGCGCGTGCGCGCGGCCTGCGTTTTCCTCGAAGGGAAATCCCGCGAATGGCTCGCCGAACTGCAAGAGGAGATGGTCGCCGCCGCAGCCGACCGCCGCTTTGAAAAGGCCGCCGAGCTGCGCGACATCATCTTCGCCCTCAAGGGCACGATCAGCCGCACGCGCAAGTTTGTCCGCGCACCCGCCGTCAACAACGATCCCCTGCCCGCCCTGCAAAGCCTCCAGGCCGCCCTCGACATGCGCACGCTGCCCGCGCGCATGGAATGTTTTGATATCTCCCATATCTCCGGCACCTATTGCGTCGCCTCCATGGTGCATTTTGCCGAAGGCCGACCGGACAAAGCGCAATACCGGCGCTACAAAATCAAATCGTTCATCGGCAATGACGACTTTCGCGCCATGGAGGAGGTCGTCGGGCGGCGCTACCGGCGATTGCAAGAAGAAGGGCAACCCTTTCCCGATCTGGTTGTCATCGACGGTGGGGCGGGTCAGGTCGGGGCGGCCCTCCGGGCCTTTCTCGGGCAGGGATTGGAGCCCCCCGCGCTCGTCGGCTTGGCCAAGCGCGAGGAGACCATCATCTTCTCCGACGGACGCCCCTCGCTCAAGCTCCCCGGCCACCACCCGGCCCGTTTGCTCCTGCAACAGATCCGCGACGAAGCCCACCGTTTCGCCAACACCTTCAACGCCGAGTTGCGCAGCCGCCGCCTCAAGGAAACCATTTTGCACGACTTCGAGGGTCTGGGCGATGTCCGGCGGCGGGCGCTCTGGGCGCATTTCAAGACGCTCGACTGCCTCAAAGCCGCCTCCATGGAGGACCTTCAGGCCGTCGAGGGTATCGGACCCAAGCTCGCGGGGAATCTCCATGCCTTCCTCCAGTCCACCTCTGTGAGGGTTTCCAAAGGCTCCCCGGAAGCGCCCGGAGATTAAGTTTTCCGTCAATTTCCGCCGAGATGGCCCCGCGCGCTTGCCAGATCGCCGCCCGCCACCAACCTCCCTCCAAGTCTGCGCTACGACTGCTTACCGAAACGAATTGCCAATGCCGCCCAAATGAGTCAGGAACCACGGAAATTTATGGAACAGGATATCGAAGTCGCACCGGGCCAAACCATCATTGAACAAGGGGACGAGGGTTCCGGCTTCTTCATCCTCAAAAAAGGAACGCTGGAAGTCTATAAAGACGATGTGCTCCTCGCCGTTCTCATGTATCCCGGCACGATTTTCGGGGAAATGGGGGACATCCTCGGTCGCCCGCGCACCTGTACGATCCGCGCCAAAGGGACGTCACTCATCACCCACGTCGAAGTGGATTCGCTTGAGGAACTCGTGGAAATGCGCCCGGACATCGCCGCAAAAATCATCCGCACCCTCGCCAGCCGCCTCGACCGAACGACCCAAAAGCTCATCGATACCGCCCGGGAAAATCCCCTCTGGTCTACCAAGTAAGGGCCGCCGCGCCGCGCGCCCCGCATGGAAATCGAGCTCTGGCAATGGCTCCTCGCCGCCCTCGGAGCCCTCCTCGTCGGCCTGGGAAAAGGCGGCCTGCCGGGAGTCGGCAATCTCACCGTCGTCATCTTCGCCCTTACCTTTGATGCCAAAGCATCGGTCGGGCTCCTCTTGCCCATTTTGATCAGCGCGGACATCGTCGCCATCGCAATCTACCGCCGGGAGGTCCATTGGGGGCACCTCTGGAAACTCCTTCCCTGGATGATGGTGGGGACGCTCATCGGCTACTTCACCTTCGCCCGCATCTCCAGCGAGCAGGTCCGCATGCTCATCGGGATCACCGTTCTCGGAATGACCGCTTTGCACTTCCTCCGGCAGTGGTCGCTCAAACGCAAAGGACCGGCGGCGGAAGACCTCCTCCCGCACACCCGCGCATTCGCTGGCGGCATGGGCATTCTCGGCGGCTTTGCCACCATGATCGCCAACGCCGCCGGCCCGGTCGCGCAGCTCTATTTCCTCGCCGTCGGCCTCCCGAAGATGGCCCTCATCGGCACGGGAGCCTGGTGTTTCTTTCTCATCAACCTCTTCAAAGTACCCTTTCAAGTGGACCTGGGAATCATCCACCTCGACTCCATGCGCGTCAGCCTCACCCTCGCGCCCGTCGCCATGATCGGTGCGCTCGTCGCCCGAAGCATTGTCGTGCACATTCGACAGAACTGGTTCGAATTTCTCATCTGGACCTTCATCATCGTCGCCGGGGTGCGCATGCTTTGGGGCTGACGCCCGGACCCGCAGATCGGTTCCCCGCTGATCGGCCCCGTCAAGGCGGCTGAATCACGGGCCCGGCCCCCTTTGACATTGCCTTGCCCGCCGAACCGTCGACCGTTTCTCCCCATGCAGCCGCCAGCCTTCGTTTTTATCGCCCGCCACTTCGGGGAATCCGAGGAACTGCACGCCTGGAAAGCCTTTGCCGAGAAAGAAGGCCACCCCGCCCTCTCCCTCTGTGCCGCAAAAGGCCGCCATCCCCACGCCCGTGTGCACATGGGCGGCAGCCTCCTCGGGCTGCGCAGGCGATTCCGCAAGAGCCAGGCAGCGCTGCCCCCGCATCGCTTTCACATCTACTTCAACGGCTGGGGCGTGGATGCCCTCGCTTCCGTCGATTCCGCCGCCCGCCGCTACGCCTTCTTCCTCGAACCCGTGCCGTATTTCGAGCGCATGGTCATCCACTCGCTGCGCTTCGTGCAAGGAGTCATCGTTCCCTCCGAAGCCATGAAAACCTACCTGCGGCAAAAAGCCGGCTTCATCCCGGAACGCCTCATCACCGTCCTGCCCCCGCCCTGGGAAGCCGCCGCCGCCCTCAGCGCCGATGGGGAAACCGCGGCAGACTCCCCCGTGGTCGGCTTCGCGCCCCGCCTGGAAGTTCGACAAAAACGCGCCGAGCGCCTCCTTCCCTTCCGCGCGGCCCTGCCCGAGTCCACTCTGCCGCAACTTCGCTACTTCGGCTTTGGCACCAACGCCCACCGGCTCGGTCGGAAAATCGCCCAAAAGAACGGTTTCCACCAAGTTACCCGGACAACCTTTGCCGAACGCATGGCGGAAATCGACCGGTGGGATGTCGCCCTCTGGCTGAGCAGCTACGAAGGAGCCCCCCAGGCCCTCGGGCGCACCATCGTGCGCGGCGGCCTCCCCCTCTTTCCCAAACCCGATGACACCCCCCCGCCCATCCCACTCCACCCCGCCTGCCTCTATCCCGCGCATGAAATGGAAGCAGCCGCCCGCTCCCTGCTCGACCTGATCGCCCTTTCGCCCGAGAAGCGGCGCATCATCATCCAACAAAACCGCGCCGCCCTCGCTAAAATCATCGCGGCGGAAGCCGCCTGGGAAGCCTTTGTCGAAGCCGAGCAAGCCCGTGCCCCCCGCCCCCTGCCCCGCAAAGCCGCCTTCGGCCCCCTCTGGCCCCTCCGCATCTACAGCACCTTCCTCCAATTCGCCCGCACTGGCCAATTCGAGTTCGAACGCCCCGTGGTTGAAATTTCATAACCCCCGCAGGCACAAACCCTGCCGAACCATCAAGTATTTTTACCGCGTTTAATGCAACGTCAATGTAACACAATTCTTGTATCCATTCATGGGCCCCACAGTCATTTGCTTCGTCAAACGGCAAGTAATTTTATTTTTTACCAGGTTAATATTTGGGATTGCTATGGACGCCATTTCCCGGCGGATCGATCAAAGGAGGGTGCGTATGGCGTCGAGCATCATCTCGACGGAAATTGCCGTGAGCAGCAGGCCCATGAGGCGCTGGATGGCGGCGAGGCCGCGGCCACCCGCAATGCGGTGAAGGGCGGGGGCCCCGAAGAGCACCGCCGTGGAAACCGCCGAGGCCACGAGGACCGCAAGCGTCCAGGTGATCATCCGTCCGGGATCCTGGGCAGCGAACAGCATCACCGTGGCTGCCGCGCTCGGCCCGGCGATGAGAGGAACGGCGAGCGGGAAAAGTATGGGCTCCTCGCCCTGGCCGGAGTCGATCCAGTTCGGCCCCATGGCAAAGATCATCTTCAGTGCGATAAGAAAGAGAATGATGCCACCCGCTAATTGAATGGCTTCCTGCGAAAGATCGAGGGTGCGCAGCAGGAACGGTCCGAAATAGAGAAAGAAGAGCAAGACCGCGAGGGCCAGGACGCTCTCCCGCAAAATGAACCACCGCTTCCGCCGCACTCCTTCCAGCAGGGTGATCACCGGAGGAATGTTCCCCAGCGGATCCATGACAATGATGAGGAGAATGATGGCGGAAGGCAGGTCCATAATGGAACCACCACGTCTGTTGCGGCCGTTCGCTTCGGTCAAGACTGCTCGGCAGACCAAGCTTGGGGCCCCGCCTCACACATCGACATCACACAGCCGCCCGGCGGGGTCACGCCGGGTGGGCATGCGGCGTATGTGGGGCACGACCTCGCGGGCAAAGACATCGTGCAATCGGTGCAGCTCTTGAATCGGCTCGGAATGCTCGTCCACGCGGATGTCCCAGAGCGGATACTCCTCGGAATCCACAATGTAAATCGTGGCCGAGACCGCACCCTCAAGATCACCCCCGGCGCGATCACCCGCCTCGAGGGCCTCAATCAAGCGACGGGCGAGCGGCTCCCCGGCAAAGTCATGAAAGGCCGCCTCCATCGCGGCGAGGACCTGCGGTCCGGCGAGCCGGTTTCCCTGCAAACTCAGGTTGGGTCGCGCCCGGTGCCCCGCCCAATCAAGGCAGTCGCTCCCTGTCCAGGCTTCGGTAAGCCCCTCGCGGTCGAGCACAGCAAATTGACGCCTTTCAGGGTGCGGATCTCCTTTCAAGAGCTCACGCGCCACTTCGACGGCCCCCATTCCCTTGCGCAAGAGCGCGATGCCATCGATTCCCAGATACGGGTTCACTCGGGCTTGGGTTGCCACCGCCCCCCACCCCGGAGCCGCATGCGTCACCAACTTACCGACAGCCGGCACCGCCGTCGTTGCCGCCACACCAAACTGCCCGCTCTCCGGGCAATGCGCAATCAATGAAAAAGTCATGATTCCGCAGGTTCTCACCTCGCCGCCCAGCGTCCAAGAGAAAACCGGATGGCCCTGACCGGAACCTCTTCGCGGATTTGGCGGTTTCCGCCATGCCGATCTCGCTAAAACGCCATCCGCCGCCAGGAACCCTTCCGGGTCTGCGCCGGAGGCAGCCCGAGCAGTTCGCGGGCAGTGCGCACGTAGAAGCGGTAGTTTTCCAGCGGTGTGCCGTTGGGAATGCGATGATCGAGGCCGAAGACAAGGCCTCCCCCGCGCATCGAAGGTTGTAGCTTGTAGGCCAATTCCGCGCAGATCTCATCGGGCGTGCGACGAAGCACGTGTTTATCGATGCCGCCTTTCATGAGAAGCCGCCGACCGTATTTCTCTCGAAGACGCACAATGTCCATCCCGGCGGCAGGCTCCATCGGGTATATCTGGGTGATGCCCGCATCGAGAAGCGCGTCGATCACCGGATCCACCTTGCCGTCGCTATCGATGGAGAAGATCCGCGCGCCCGCCTCTTGCGCGCGCACCCACACCCTCGCGTAATAAGGTTTTAAATACGTCGAGATCATCGTCGGCCCAATGAGAGGACCGGATTTTCCCGCGAAATCCTCATGCACATGCAGGTAATCTATCGGACACCGAGCAGCGATGCGATCGATCACAGCGCACGTCATATCCGCCGCCGCTGAAAGCATCTCCGTGATCATTTCCGGCTCTTCAATGAAAGCCATGCAGGCGTTCTCCTCACCCATCAACTTTCGCGGAAGGTCAAATCCCCCAAGCATGCCGAAGCTGACCAGTGCGCCCGCTTTATGTCGGGCTTTCGACTTCGCGCAAACCGCCTCGTCAACGCGACTCACATGATCGGCCAGCCAGTGGCGGACCTTCCGCCAGTCATCCGGCGTCTCTACGGGGTAATCCATCGGCATCGGCAGCGTCGCTGTGGCCTTTATGAGCTTCATGCGGCGCCCCAGCTCATCGCGATGAATGCTGTATTCGGGACTGTCGAACTCCACTGCGGGCGTGTAGTCGCCCCGGACTTTGACATCGCCCACCCAGACAAGCTCCACTGAATCAAAGTCAAAAGCATCAAGGCTCAGTTCATCCGCGCTCGCCCCTTGCGCCCGCCACTCCCCCTCCAAGCCCACGAGTGGACCGAACTGCTCAACAAAGACTTCCCGCCCAATCCCCCGACCGAGCATGTGCTCAAAGTATTCTTCGCGGTGTAATCGCATCCTAGCAACTCACGTCCCTTCCCTCGCTGCCGAAAACGGCCAGGCGCTCTTCCGTTGATGTCTTTGAACACGAAATGCCCGCATAGTGGAATTGCAGAGCCTTCCGCCGCAGGGGCGAGTAATTGGTCGGCGTGCCGTGAGGAAGGAGTCCATCAAAAAGTAGCAGGCCACCGGGATTGAGCGGCACCGCCACACAGGGTTTCCCCATGATCTCGGTATCGCAAATCTGCCAATCCCGCCGCTTGAAGTGAAGCTGTGGTCCGCTCTGGTGACCGCGCGGTTGCACATGCATGCACCCGTTTTTGATCGTCGCCGGATCCAGGGCAATCCACACGCCTACGACACGTGCCGACACCGAAATATCAAAGTAGGCCTTGTCCTGATGCCACGGCTTCTCCCGTCCCAAGAGGGGAGGTTTGATCAACGCCATATCCTGAAACATTTTCGGCGGTTCACCGAGCAAACGCTCCAGAAGCTTCTCCATTCGAGGGTCATGGGCAAGGGCCGCGAGCCACGCATCGTAGCCCACGAAGTGCATGAGCTTGCGCACCGCATCCTGACGCTCCTCAACCGTGAGGGTGTCCAATTTGGCCGCCGCCTTCGCCTCGAAAACGACGCCCGTGAAAGCAGGATTCCGACCGGCAATCAGATCCACCAAGGCGTCTGCGGCAGCCTGCGTGACCTCTGGCGAAAAGACGTTTTCAATCGCGAGGTATCCCTCTTGTGCATAAAAATCCAGATGCTCCTCTGTGACGCTCTCCAGACCGTCCACCGCCCTCGCGACTTCGGCACTCTTGTAAAGACCCGGATCGTGGGCCTCCGATCCGGGATCGATTTGTGAGGGATCAGGACGTTTCAACACGCTTTCTTGCTTTGTATTCATACGATCCCAGTGTAGGCAAATAACTCCAGCCAGTAAATGGTTCGAAGCGACATTGTTTTGTATTTTTCCGATGAATCTTGATTGGCACCTTCAATTGACCTCCGCCGGACGCGTGCGGTGCGAACCCGGATGGTCCCTCGATGCCGCCTGGAGCACGCGTCTCCAGGACTGCGATCTCTGGTTCGTTCATGAGGGACGCGGAACCATGCAAACGCGAACCGGTGACCTTGAGTTGAAGCCGGGCACCTGCCTCTGGATGCGCCCCGGTGGTCTCTATCTCGCCCGCCATGATCCGCGCAATCCGCTGGGGGTAACCTATATGCACTTCACGCCGAAGACGGCCTCCGGCGAGCCGGTCCTCGACGACGCCCGATTGCCTCCGGAACGATTCCACGTGCGCGATCCCCTCTTCTACACCACTCTCAGCGATCAAATTGTGCGGATCATGCGCAGCCGTCCGGCATTGCCCGACGCCGACTTTCAACGCACTGCGTCCTTTAAACAGGCAACGCATCTCCTCCACGCACTTGTTCTGGAGCTACTGGATGTCGCCTCGGAAGCGACGGGGATTCCGCGAGTTCATCGGGCCATCATTGAAGAACAAGCCAACACCATCTTCGAGCAACCCGGGCAGGCACCCTCCGTGCGCGAGCTCGCGCGGGCCGCCTGCCTCTCCCCCGACCACTACGGCCGCCTCTTCCGCGCCATCAACGATTGCGCCCCGCGCGAGTGGATTCAGCGCGCCCGTCTCCAGCGCGCCTCACAATTATTGAGGGAAACACCCCTATCGATCAGCGAGATTGCCGCCGAAACCGGCTACGCCGATGTCTTCCAGTTTTCCCGCATATTCAAGCGCCGCATGGGCCTGGCCCCCAGCCACTGGCGACAAAGCGACACGCCATCAAGCATGTGATCAAATGCACCCGGCGCCACGCCCCCACCCAATCAATCCAGTCAACGGCCCCACCACACGCCACCAGCCCAACCTACGTCAAACTTTTTGACCTGGTTTATTTATCTTAGAGGTAGAAGCTCGGTCGGGGGCGGCAAGGCAACACTCCGTCAAGCGAGTGATCGCTCATACCCTGCACGATAAACTCCATCGCCAGATCCATCAATAATTTTGACATGGTATTTTTTAGTAGTAGTGGCCATTCGTTGGAAAATCAAGGGCTTGCCAGCGGTGGGAAGAGGTCTGATGCTCCGCGACCATTATGAATACGGGCGTCATTTCCCTGGGGACCGACCATGCCGGTTACCCCTACAAGGAGCGTGTGCGGGCTCATCTGGAGAGCCGCGGGTTCCGTGTGCTTGACTTCGGAACAGACTCCGATGCGTCCTGTGACTATCCGGATTTTGTGAATCCGGCTGCGCGGGCGGTCGCCTCCGGGGAGGCACAAGGGGGCGTGGTTTTTGGGGGTAGCGGAAACGGAGAGGCCATCGTCGCCAACAAGGTGAAGGGCATCCGCTGCGGCGTTTGCTGGAATGTCGAAAGCGCCCGTCTGACGAAATCCCATAACAACGCGAATGTCATTTCCATCGGAGCGCGCATGGTGCCGGAGAGCGAACTTACGAAGATCGTCGATACATGGCTCGACACCGCTTTTGACGGCGGGCGCCACGCCACGCGGGTGGCCAAGGTGCACGCGCTCGAAGACCCCCCGGCCTCCTGAGACGCACGCGCGTCATCGAAGGAGCGGCAAGAGAATCGATTTCTCGTTTGCCAGCTTGGCGAACCCGCTTACCGTCATCCGTTTTCCGAATTCACCGACTAATCCACAACTCAACCAAAAGAACACACATGGCCCTCTCCGTTTCCACACCCGCACCGGAATTCACTCTGAAGCGCAAAACCGACTCCGGTTTGATGGATGTCGCTCTCTCTGACTTCAAAGGGCAGAAGAAAATCGTTCTTCTGTTCTTCCCCCTCTCATTCACGGGTGTCTGCCAAGACGAGCTGTGCTCTGTCTCGGGCGGACTCGATGCCTACAGCGCGCTCGACGCGGAAGTGCTGGGCATCAGCGTGGACAGCCCCTTTGCCCAGGAGGGCTTTGCCAAGGCAGCCGGGATTTCCATCCCCCTGCTCTCCGATTTTAATCGCGAAGTCGTGAAGGCTTACGATGTGGCCTATGATTCTTTTCTCCCCGATGTGCTCGGTTACCAAGGTGTCGCCAAGCGGAGCGCTTTTGTTATCAACAAGGAAGGCATTATCGTCTACGCGTGGTCCAGCGACAACCCGAAGGACCTGCCCGCGTTCGACGAAATCAAAGCGGCTCTCGCCGAGGCTTGATTTCTGCTACTGCCCGCCTTTTGAGCACGGCTGTGCCTGGTAGCCCGACCGTCCGCCTGATTCCTTGAACCTTTGTCTTTTCCCATGAGTTCTCCTAACGATCCGTTTAATGCCCGCCGGTCCTTTGCCGACGGGGAGTTGTTCAGCTTACCAGCCTTGGCCGAAGCCGGGTTCGGCAAAATCACGCGGATGCCCGTGAGCCTGCGCGTGGTCTTGGAATCGCTTCTGCGCAACTGCGACGGCAAACGGGTGACCAAGGAGGATGTGGAGACCTTGGCGAACTACGACGCCTCCGCCCCCAGTCCGCGCGAGATCCCGTTTGTCGTCAGCCGGATCGTCTTGCAGGATTTCACGGGCGTACCGCTCCTGGTTGATTTGGCGGCGATGCGGTCGGCGGTGCAGACGGCGGGGAAAGATCCGGCCATCATTGAGCCGCTCGTGCCGGTGGATCTCGTGGTGGACCACTCGGTGCAAGTCGACCGCTCCGGCACACCCGACGCCTTCAAGCGCAACCTGGAAATTGAGTTCGAACGCAACCGCGAGCGCTATGAATTCCTCAAGTGGGGGCAACAAGCTTTCGAGACTTTCGCCGTGGTGCCGCCGGCCATCGGGATTGTTCACCAGGTCAACCTGGAATACCTCGCCAAGCTCGTCTTTGCCAAAGAAGGCATCTACTACCCCGACACCCTCGTCGGAACCGATTCGCACACCACGATGATCAACGGCCTCGGCATCGTCGGCTGGGGTGTGGGCGGCATCGAGGCGGAAGCGGGCATGCTCGGTCAGCCCATCGCTTTCCAAACACCCGAAGTGATCGGCGTCTATCTCTCCGGAGTGCTTCGCGAAGGCGTCACCGCGACCGACCTTACCCTGCGCGTCACCCAGATGCTCCGCGCTGAAAAGGTCGTGGGTAAGTTTGTCGAGTTCTTCGGTCCGGGGGCGGCTTCCCTGGGCTTGGCCGACCGCGCCACCATCGCCAACATGGCTCCTGAGTACGGGGCCACCATGGGCTTCTTCCCTGTGGATGAAAAGACACTCGACTACCTGCGCATGACGGGCCGCGAGGAGTCCCTCATCGAGCAAATCCGCGACTACTACAGCGCGCAGGGTCTCTTCGGCATGCCGGATAAGGGCCAGATCGATTACAGCAAGGTGCTTGAGCTTGACCTGGATTCCATTGTGCCCTCGGTCGCGGGGCCCAAGCGTCCGCAAGACCGCATCGATCTGCCCGATCTGAAAGAACGTTTTGAATACCTCTTGCGCGTCCCGGTCGCCGAGGGCGGCTACGGCATCGGATCGGCCGAACGCGACACGCGTTGCGAAGTGCGGCCGACCGAGCGGGCCACCGGGCGCTGGGAGGGCGAAGGCGGCGCGGCGGTAGCCACGGAGTCGATTCCCGATCTCGGGCACGGTTCGGTCGTGATTGCGGCAATCACCTCGTGCACCAACACATCCAATCCAAGCGTCATGATCGGAGCCGGGCTCGTCGCCAAGAAGGCCGTCGAACGCGGCCTCACGGTTGGGCACGTCGTGAAGACCTCGCTGGCACCGGGTTCCCGCGTAGTCACCGATTATCTCAACGCCACCGGGCTGCAAAAGTATCTCGACCAACTGGGCTTCAACCTCGTTGGCTACGGATGCACCACCTGCATCGGCAACTCCGGCCCCCTCGATCCGGAAATTGAGGAGGCCATCGTTTCCGGCAACCTCGTGACGGCCTCGGTGCTCAGCGGCAACCGCAACTTCGAAGCCCGCGTCCACGGTGCCGTGAAGGCGAATTTCCTCATGTCCCCTCCCCTCGTGGTGGCCTACGCGCTCGCCGGACGGGTGGACATTGACCTCGACAACGATCCCCTCGCCCACGATGCCGACGGGCAACCCGTTTATCTCCGCGATCTCTGGCCGACCCATGCCGAAATCGAGGCGGAAATCGCCAAAGGCATCCGCCCGAAGATGTTCACCGATCAATACAGCGACATTCTCTCCGCAAACCCCGAGTGGGCCGAGATCCAGTCTGCCGAGGGCGCCATCTACGACTGGAAAGAGTCGAGCACCTACATCCAGAAGCCGCCCTTCTTCGAAGCCTTTTCCATGGAGACCACGCCGATCCAGCCCCTCAAGGGCATGCGGGCAATGGGCATCTTTGGGGACTCCGTCACCACGGACCACATTTCACCCGCCGGTTCGATCCCCGAATGGGGGCCAGCCGGTAAATACCTTATCGAAAAGGGTGTCTCCAAGGCCGAGTTCAACAGCTTCGGCTCCCGCCGTGGAAACGACCGTGTGATGACCCGCGGCACCTTCGCCAATGTCCGCATCAAAAACCTCATGGCGGGCGGAAAAGAAGGCGGCTACACCTGCACGCCCGAAGGCAAGGTGATTGACATCTTCGACGCCTGCGCGGCCTACAAAAGCGAAGGAACACCCCTGATCGTCTTTGCCGGGCACGATTACGGCATGGGATCGAGCCGTGACTGGGCGGCCAAGGGCACCAACCTTCTCGGTGTGCGTGCGGTCGTGGCCAAGAGCTTTGAGCGCATTCACCGGAGTAACCTGCTCGGAATGGGCGTGCTGCCCCTCCAGTTCAAAGAAGGCGAGGATGCTGCAAGCCTCGGACTCGACGGGTCCGAGTCCTTCGATCTCAGCAATCTGGACGACAACCTCACCCCCGGTCAGGATATCGATCTCACCATCACCAAGGACGGCAACGCACGCACGGTGACGTTGAAAGTCCGCATCGATACGCAGATCGAGCTCGAATACTATCGTCACGGCGGCATCCTGCCCTACGTCCTTCGCGGGCTCATGGCTTGATCGGTTTTGCGAAGCTACCCAGATCAAGGGATTCGGCCGCCTTTGGCCGGAAGACGGGAAAATCCCATGGCGAACGTCGGCTCCGGCTTGCTATGCCCTTGTCAACCGGCAACGTTGAAACCTGCAGATGGTAGAAAGCGCGCGTGAAACCCACAACAACCGGAATTCAAGGGTTTATCCCTTCTATGCGCTTCTGGCTGCGGGATTGCTGACACTTATCGGTGGATTGGCGTATCGCCAACTGATCCTTGTCGATGAGTATCAAATCGCTGCTGAAAGACAGAATTTCCGCCGAATTCTCACGCCCGGGCCGCGCGGTCACATTTATGATCGCGAAGGTCGCCTTCTCGTGGGCAACCGGGCCGTCTTCTCTGCGGCTGTCTACTTGAATGAGCTGCGCCCGGAGTTTCGGCGGGAGTATTTCGCCCTGGTCCGCGAAGCCCGCGAACGCCACCAGACTCCGGATCGCCTCACTTTGAATGTTCGGGCACGCCGCAACGTGGTGCAGCGCTATCTCGACGAGATCAATCGCATCCTCGACCGCACCGAACAAGTCGACGCGGTTCGGATTGAGAGGCACTTTTCGCGAAGTCTCCTGCTACCGTTTCCGCTGCTCGTGGATATCACGCCCGAAGAGTATGCCCGCCTCATCGAGCGGATCCCCATCGACTCACCGATTCTCGTGACCACCGAAAGCGCGCGCCACTACCCCTTCAATGATGCGGCGGCTCATGTCCTCGGTTATGTCAGCACCACGCGCGAGTTTCCCTTTGAGGAGAATGAACTGGGAGCCGGGCTCCTCACCTTTCGACAAGCGGGCACCGTGGGAAGGGATGGTATCGAACGGCAAATGGATGCCCACCTTGCAGGCACGGTGGGGCTGGCAATCTGGTCCGTCGATCCCGGCGGCTTTCAATATGAACGGATTTTTCACGAGGTACCCGTTCGGGGAAATGACCTCATCACCAGCATCGACATTGACCTTCAGGTCGCAGCCGAAGCCGCCTTTGGAGACAAGACCGGGGCCTTCGCGCTCCTCGATATCTCCACCGGCGAAGTGCTGGCTCTCGGCAGCCGGCCCGCTTTCGATCTCAATCGGCTGTCTCCCTCCCTGCCGGCCACGGTCTTCAATGAAATCAGTGAATCCGGCGGATGGCTGAACCGGGCCACACAGGGCCTCTACCCGCCCGGCTCCACCTTTAAGCTGATCACCGCCCTGGCTGCCCTCCGGGCGGGCCTCGTCGATGAAAACACCATCACACACTGTCCCGGTTTTCACATCGTGGGCAACCGAACTTTCCGTTGCCACAATCGGCAGGGATTTGGTGACCAGAATCTCATCGAAGCGCTTCGCGACAGTTGTAACGTCTTTTTCTATCAAGCGGGCCTGCAAACGGGCATCCGCCGGATAGCGGCAGAAGCGCGCCTGTTCGGCCTCGACAGCCGCACCGGACTTGACCTCCCCGGCGAAACCGGGCGCATGCTCATTCCCGATCCAGCCTGGAAAGCCCGCCGACTTCATGGCGAAGCGTGGTTCGAAGGCGATACCG
This sequence comes from Opitutales bacterium, assembly GCA_020831585.1. Taxonomy (GTDB): domain Bacteria; phylum Verrucomicrobiota; class Verrucomicrobiia; order Opitutales; family Oceanipulchritudinaceae; genus JAFIGE01. Next base: position 36,907 of record JAFIGE010000005.1, read on the forward strand.
CAAACGTTTCCATCGGGCAGGGCTTCCTCCTCCTCACCCCCCTGCAGATGGCCACCTTCGTCGCGTCGCTCGCCCGGGGTGAGACACGCACGCAACCCACCCTCATCGCCCGGCAAAGCGGCGGCCGGGTCGACCACGGAGGTGAAGCCATCGGTCTGCCTCCCGAAAAAATCGAGCTGGTTCTCGACGGAATGCGGGAAGCCGGCCGCACCGGAACCGCCCGCCACGCCGGACGCCGGGATATGCCCGTAGCCGGAAAGACCGGGACCGCCCAAGTGCGCAAAGACGGCCGCCCCACCACCCTCGCCTGGTTTGTTGGCATGGCCCCGGCGACCAATCCGCGCATCGCCATCGCCGTCATGGTGGAAGGCGTGCCCGATTCGGAAACCACCTTCGGCGGTGGGTCCACAGCCGCCCCCATCGCCCGCGAAGTCTTCCAAAAATACTTTGAAAAAGCATCCCTCGAAGGCCGACTGGCCCTCGACTCCGGACTTGACACCCGGCCCCGCGCGCCGTGATTTGGAAAGTTCAATGAAGTGGGATGGCTTTCCCTCCTCAAGTGACTTGCTCAGGTGGTGAAATTGGTAGACACGCTGTCTTCAGGCGGCAGTGCCTTCGGGTGTGGGGGTTCGAGTCCCCCCCTGAGCACCACTTTCCCTCGTAAGTCCTTCATTTGAAGAACTTAACAAATCCCCTCAAATGTGTAACACAACTTGCACACAGCAAACTGACTCTGTGATCCCGGCCACATCGCGCTGGGGAAACTTCCAAGCCACGAACCCCGGCAAACCCGACAGCAGGCAGTTTCGAAGCCAACTGACCCACACGCATCCACCGGGCTCCCTTCCCGCAGAGTGCGCCCAACAATCCCGAGAGCACTTCTTTCTCCAAAGAAACGCACCCCACTCAAGGTTGTCCTGCACACCGCTGAGAACACCCTCCCCTCGTCGGGAGAAAAGGACCGCATCGCTGCAGAGGTGCCAGTATGGACCTGCTGCGCGACCGATCACCTGACGACTGGGAGATCCGCAACCAAGTGAGTGCAAGATTGTTACCGTCCGGCAAATGACCATCTGAAAGGCGTGTGGCGGGATGGTAGACTGGGGGGGGCATGGAGGTTACACATGATTCACCCTCACCTCCGCGGCGCACACGTCGGCGTTCACCGCCGAGCAGCGAGCAGCTCATTTCGCCGGTTGGAACGGCAGCGGACAAAGCGCCCGCGATTACGGTCGGCTCTATGCGCTGGACACTTAGCAGTTCTGCGCCTGGCAGGACCGGCAGAAGCGCCCGGCCCTCCTGTCTCTTTTCTCCTCCTATTGCCTACAGAGGATTTTCCCCTCGCGCGCACGCTGGGGGGGCCTTGCGGATTGAAATGTCCTGAAACATAGGCACCGGAAGCCGCGCGTGTCCTCTCGCTGCGTTTGGCGGAGGACGGTCCGGGCGCACAGCAGGCGCCAACGGTGACCCTGCGCCACGCGGGCATGGAGCCCACCCCCGAGGAAAAAAACGAGCGCAAGCGGATTCGGTGCGGTGCGGTGCGGTGGTGGCGGCAGGTTCCTTCTGTTTGATTTTGCTCGGTCAGGGCGACGGCACCGGGCAAGGAACGGCCAGGCGCTTTTCGCTCATGCGGCAAGAATCACCCTTGATTGTTGCAGGTAGTTCGTGAAGAAATCGAGTTTACTGGAGCGCGAGAGACGCTCGTGGAATGCCTGCGACACGGCCACACCAGTCTCGACACCAAAACTGCTCGAATCGACGTTCCGCCCGACCAAGATCGGAGCAAATTATGGCCTTCATCAGCCATCCCGCCGCCAGAGCGAAATCATCAACACTCTGCTGGCGCATGCACCGCATTGAGCCGCGAGCCTCCATCGACCTCCACGTCAAAATTTTGTCAAATTTTCCGGGACTTCAGGATTCATTGACTACGTCGGCACTCGTGTCATTAAATTAAGTTTTTAACATATTATATCCCTTAAAAAACAATCCAAGAAACATCAATTTAGATCTACCGATAATTCTGGCACTTAGGTATCTATGGTTCAAGAGTTCCCACGAGAGTACGCCTACGGAACCAAAAATTCCGGAGAAAGTGCTCAAAGAGATCGTTAGCGACATCGAATCCGGGTGTCCAATCGTCGATCCCGAGTCCAGCTCCGGCTATGATCACCACAGAATCCTTTTTGCGACGGGCTTCCTCATGGGCCTTCACCAGCGCTGGAAAGACGAGGGACGGAGCGGAACTTCTCCCCAAATCAAGGCAAAAGCCAAAAGAATATACCCGTATAACTTTTTTGATCAAAAGGTCCGTCTCGCAATTGATCTATTATGCTCTGACTTGAACAAATCATCGCGATATGAAGAGAAAGAGAGGATGACTACGCGATTTTCCGGGGACCAAATCCACAAGTCAAACAGGTGGATTTTCTATCTTGGGTATTCCCGCGGATACAAAGGAGTTGAAGGAGGTTTGAAAGCCTCAGGTTTCAATATCAAGAGTTCTGAATCGAAAATCCTGTACCTCATTTGGGCTCACATCTGCTTTGTTGATGAACCGGTAAAAATAGAGAAAGTTTTTTACCTTTTCAGGCCACAACTTGGTGATCTAAAAGAAGATGCATTCCTAAAGCTTTGCACCGGGTTCGGATTGAGCGTTGAAAGCCCTGGCGAGATGAGTGATCTGGATCAAAAGAAACTGAAGGGGTTTCAAGTTATGAAGATCTTCAAAGAGTCCGTATCTGAAAGCGTGGATTCCATACCGGCTCAAAATTTACCTAACAGTTCCGAAGCTATCTTTCGTAAGGGCCTAATTCAGAGAACCTTGGATTATCCCGCAATTGAAGCTTCCTTGATTTTCAAAATTGGCTTTCTGCGGGGACATATGGAAAGGTTTTCGGAAACGAATGGATTTCCCTTACCAGAACGGGCGATACCTCGGGCGCGCCAAAATCGGTGGCGCAGAAATAAAATTGTGACAAGGCTCAGCACATTCTATCACGCACGTTTGAAGTCGCACCATCTAACGGTAAAAGCATCATTCAGTTTGGATTTAATGGCGATTGAGCGAACATTGACGGAATCGGACTTCTCAAAATTAACAATGGCGGATCGCGAACAATATTTTGATGGATATAGCCTTGGTTCAGAGGGTTTCATGAGATGCGAACGAGTTACTGGGAATGGAGGAAAATCAAGATTGGTGCGTGTCACATCCGGTATGATGCAACTTGCCAATGAAAAATTCAGATCCCAAAAACACCCATCAAAAGAATGGAAGCGCCTGGATACAACTTCATCTAACAATAGGGGCTCCTTGAACAATGCTGTTTTCCGTGAATCGAAGAGATTGAATTATCTACTCGATGGTATGCTTGGGAGAATCAAGTTTCTTTTCGGTCGTGAAGTAATAATGAACCCACCCCAAGCAGACTCCCCGGACGGCCAGAGCAGCGAAGATTATAGAGCCACCATGGTGGAGGTAAAACACACAAGTGAACGAATTGCTCTCTAAGAATAGTGGATGCGCGTATGTCGACCGATCCAGACCGTCTCTTGTACTTTGCACCCGGAACGGCTCTGGAACCGAGACTTTCCGAAGCCGACGCCCGAAAGCCCCCTCCGGGCTTTAAAGCGCTGGCCCGCCGTCCCCAATATCACCCTCAACGATCTGCTTTAAGCGATTTCCGAAGAATTCAGATCGACAGAGTTGAGAACACTTAATTGTATGAAACCGTATGAAGCCTGAAAATAGATATCCCCTTACATTGAAGTCCGGGTCGGTCCGGGTAAAAATCTACAGGACCCGACACCGGGGAACCCGAGCCGGATGGGTCTACCAACTTGCGTGGCACGATGGTACTCAGCGGCGTACGCGCCAGTTTGCCGACCCTGAGCGGGCCGAAGCGGAAGGTCGGCTATTGGCTGATCAGTTGGCCGATGGACGGGCGGAGCATCGAAGGCTGACTGTAGATGAAATCGATATCCTTTCGTCGGCACGCCAATTGGCCGGTGAAACAGGTATTCTCGTGGCCTTGCGCGAGTGGCGCGAAGCTTCGGAACTCACAGGAAATCGCGTTGTCGAGGCCTGCCGCGAATGGGGCCAAGCACACGCGTCATCCACCGGAGATCTCCCTCTTGCGAAGGCGGTGGAGCGGTTCACCGCCGCCAAATCGCGCCTCGGAGTGAACGTTGGCAAGGCTTATCAGGGGCGTCTTCGCCAGTTTGCCGAGCGCTTCCCGGACACCGCTGTGGGCGGCATCACGACTCCGCAAATCAGCGTCTATCTTGATACTTTTAGCAACGCGACCACACGGAACTCCCATCGAAAAAATCTCGTAACCTTTTTTTCCTGGTGCCGACGCCAAGGCTACCTCCCGGCGATGATGGAAACGGCCGCAGCGAGAACAGATCGTGCGCTGGAAAAACCGGGGGAGATCGGCATTCTTCACCCGGAGGAGTTTGCCCAGGCTCTTTCATGGTTGCGGACCCATCATGCAGCAACTTTACCGGCGGTCGTTCTAACAGCTTTTTGCGGTTTACGCCGGGAAGAGGTTCACAGCCAGAAGTGGGACGACATCGACCTTGTGGCCGGGAGCCTTCATGTCAGCTCCGCGAAGGCGCGAACGCCCGCCCACCGGATCGTTCATTTAACGGAGAACACCCGTGCGTGGCTCGCCCTCGCGAAAAACCGAACCGGATCCGTCTGTGACGGCCCTGTTCTCGACCGGGTGCGCGTCCTTTTGCGGCGTCAGTTTAATCCGGTCCCGGCAAACGCCTTTCGCCATTCCTACATCACATACCTCATGGCCACTGGTCGCACCGCTGGCGAAACCGCCGCCCTCGCGGGAACGAGCGAGCGCCACATTCACCATCATTACCGCCGGCCCTGCCACCGTACTCAAGGCGAAGCATGGTTCTCACTGCATCCGGATTCGGTTACAGGTGAAGACTGAAGCCCAGGTAGACCAAGAGCAGCTTTTGCCGGTCCACCCGCACCCGATCAGCTCCACGGTCGTCGCAGCAATTCGGTTTGGCTCACCCGGTTAACCACTTCGGTGCATTCCTCCCAGTTATCGTCGTCCACCCGGCTGTATTTTTCGTCGAAGGGATTACGGGCGTGCTCGGTTCGGTCAATCAGGGTCTTTGCCTTATCCTCCTCGTCCAGAGCAAGGTGCACCCACACGTCTTCCATGGTGTCGGGGATTTGCCCGAACAGCTCGCGGATTGAGGCGAGGCGGCTGGAGAGAAGGTTGTGGACCCGGTCTTCGACGGAATCCCGATAGCGAAGGTTGGCGATGAAGACCTCGGACCGTCGCTGCCCGATGCGTTGAATCCTCCCTTTGCGCTGTTCCAGGCGAGTCGGGTTCCACGGCAGGTCGATGTTAATAAGGGTGCCCAGTTTTTGCAAATTCAAGCCCTCCGACGCAGCATCCGTTCCCAAAAGAAGGCGCAGTTCTCCGTCGCGCACTCTCTGTTTGAGCAAATCGCGGTCGCACCGCTGAAACTCTCCGGCTCGCCAAAAACCCGAGCGGTTGCTGCCCGCATAGAGTCCAATATCCCCATCGGAAAACGGCGATTGCCGGGCCAACTCCTCGCCAATCCAGCGAACCGTGTCATAATATTGTGAGAAGAGAATGCAGCCAAGGTCGAGCCAACGGGTCTCCGATCCGGTATTCGTCCCCAGAAGGTAGGCGATCACCGCCTCGAGTTTCGGATCGCGGTTGGTTCCCTGCCGCATGAGATCAAGGCACCGCTCAAGGGACTGAACCTCAACGTCTTCAAAGTTTTTCAAACTCCGTGTGGCCGAGGCCCCCCGTCCGCGCGGTTTCGGTTCCTCCTCTTCCATGTCGTCGTCATCTTCATCCGATTCCACTTCGGGATCCTCTCCGAGCAACCGTTGGACGGTGCGACGACCGGCTTCGATGGAACTCCCGAGACGCCTGAGCAGAAGCGTCTTGAAGAAACCCGCTCCCTGCACGCGGTTTTGCAGCAGCCGGGAGAAATGCTCCGCTTCCTCATAGGCTTCTTTCAAGTATCCCCCGAGCGTGAGCGCGCCTTCCGAACCTTCGCCGAAGAGCCTCACCGAGACACGCGGGAGAAAATATTCACCTGTCGCCGGGTTAATCGTTTCTTCGAGATAACCTCGCGTACGGCGCACAATGCACCGCAAAAGCGGATTAAACCGCGACCCAAACCCGGGAAGCACTTTGCTCTGCAACTGGACGCGGCGAATTGCGGGAGAGAGCGCCTCCAACCCTTCGGGTCGAAATTGCCAGTCACTATCCTTCGCCTCAAGATTTCTCCGGATACGCTCAAACGCGGGATCCTCCGACCGGGCAGGCATGGGATCGCGGACAAACTCCCAGCCGGCATGAAGATCCGGCGGGACCCCTTCCCGCCCGGTGGCGATCCGAAGACACCGGCTCGCTTGATACCAGGGGCTCGTTCGCGTCCATCCGCCCAACACGCCATCGTTTCCGTGGGAAAGCGCATGGAGGAGATCCCACGCCTCAACCGGGTGCAGTTGCACTGGCGTGGCTGTGGCCAGGAGCATGCTCTTCGTCCGTTCGCCGATTCGGCGGAGAAACGTCATCAATTTGTTCGGATCGGCGATGTCGTCGACTTCGTGATCTTTTGCGTCCACTTTGGGCACCTTGTTTCGACGGGCGCGGTGGGCTTCGTCAACGATCACACACGTGTAGCGCAGCGAGAGCAACTGATCGACCACTCCGGGAGCCCCCCTGACGATGAGCCCCTGCGATACCAAGCCGATTCTGCGCGGGCATTTGGCCAGCGACCGGATGCCATTGGCGGCATGCTCCACATCGTTCTCGTCCACCCAGGAGCGCCCCGTCCAACGCGCCGTGGGCAAGTGGAGCAGTTCCATGAGTTCACCCTGCCACTGGCGCAGGAGGGGCTTTGGTGCGAGAACAAGAATGGGGCCGCTGTCCGGATCATCCAAGGCCATGAGGAGGGCGGCCATGGCCAGTTGGACAGTCTTTCCCAAACCCACCTGATCGGCCAGGATCAGGCGCGCCCCACCCAACCGGTGCCGCTCAAGAGCGAGCCGGGCAAAATATTTCTGGTGAGGCCAAAGACCTTGTTCTCTTCGATAAACGGGAGTCTCCACAGCCGCCGCAGCAGCGGCCGCCGACACATCGGGATTCATCCTAAGCGCTTCCGGTTCAATCACCCGACGGGAAATTATCCGCTTCACATCCTGCCGAATGAAGGGGCAGCAAGCCAAATCAATCGCCCGGCGGTCATTCCAGAGGGACTCGAACTCCTCCGTGACCCACCGTAGGCTCTCCTCGCTGTCATCTTCCCAAAGAAGCTCATAGTTTAACGCCCATGCGCTCGCGCTCTCATTGACACTGCCCAGGAAAGTCGTGGCGGAGCCATCGGCGCGCCGGATCACGCCCGCTTTTCCGTGGATGAGCCCGAAAGCGGAGTCCGGGAGTACGCGGATTTCCACTCTTTCGGAGACCAATACATCGTAAAGGGCGCGGTAGCGGGGCAGGGCCGACGGTGGGGCCTCCTCAGGGCGCGCCGCGCACCAGCTTCTCCGCAACGCCGCCTGGGCAGCCGCCGCCGTTTGCAAATCAAGCGGGTCGCAATCCGAGTTACAGATAATCCGCACCTTGCCCGAGACCCCATCCAGCGCCTCTCCCGCCACCTCAAACAGGCTTGATCGGAAATACCCCGCTATCCGGTCATAGGACACCGCGCCCGCCAATCGCTCCGCAAGAACAGAGCGATCAAGACGCTGGCGACGACTGGAGTGGCGGCGGAGCATGGCTCAGGAATACCGGCACGGTATCTTCCGGATGTGCGGCTGCGCAGCATCGTTTAGAGCGCATGTCAGCAAATCGGCTTCAGTCGAAGGGTTTGGCGGCGGAGGGGTATTGGCGGAAACGTGATGTTGCCGGACTTGCCGGGCATGGCGAACAGCGATCGGCCAAAGCGAGAGCAGCTCCGCAAACGCCACCTCGGTGACGGATCGGTTGGTCGAATAGTCACGGCCAAACACTTCGCGAAATATGCGCTTGGCGGCATCGCCATCCACCAGATCGGCCCGGGTCGTCTTCTGAAGGTGGAGGAGGAGCCAAAACTCGAAACAAGGTGTCGAATGGGCCAGGTTGACATTGAGGTCGCGCGCTTTCTGGACGACATCGTTCCAGAATCCCTGCCGCACAGCGACATCCGTGTCGATTACAGCCCATACGTGATCGAACCGATCAAGTTCGTCGACCGCTGTCCTCTTTCGGCGGACACGATGGGCCAGCGCCTTAACTTCGTCGGCTGCGGTTTGCACAACATGACGGGGATCGGAGGCTCGTCCGGGAATGACTTTCACCGTAACGGTCGAGAGCTGGAGCGATTTGCGAAGCAGTTCGAAATAAACGGGCTCGGAGACCGTGCCTTCCGTCACGATCAGGAAAGCATCGCCGGGTTCGGCGCAGGCCGCCCGAAAGGCCTCGGCGGCCTTTCGCTTGAGGCTGATCTCCCTCGCTTGCCACCACGGAAGAGCGCTCGCATGGGGATCAGTCATGCGCCGTCTCCTTCCCCGCCACGGCTTCTTCGATGGCCGGAAAGGTTCCCAGCAACCCGTCAGGAACGAAAGGAACCGCGCCATAACGACCGGCCATGTATCCGCGGATCAAGGACTCACCCTGGCGCGGCTGGTAGTCGCTCAGGGGATACAGGTGTGCCGCTCCCTCCTCATCCTTGTCCGTAAACCAGACCTGATCGCGGCGCATCAGGGTGCCGTCGAGAAGCAGTGGATTGTGGGTGGTGAAGATGATCTGCGCACCCGCCCGATTCTCTTCCTTGCTGAAAAAGAGCTTCAGAAGCTCGCGAACCATGAGGGGGTGCATGCTCGTCTCGATTTCATCGATACAAACGGTATTGCCGTTTTTCAAGAAATCCAGGAAAGGTCCGATAAGGGCGAAGATCCGGTGGGTTCCCGAGGATTCGCGCTCCCAAGGCAGGGCTACCGGTTTGTTCTCCGGACCTTTGTGAAAGAGTTCCGGCACCAAAAATCGCGGATTAAGCCCCCAGTCCTTCGCAACAGCCATGCTTGTGCCGGAAAGAGCCCGCAACCAATCTCTGCCTAGTCCCGGGGGCGCGCTATCGATGGAGCGCGCGTCAACGATGCCAAGGTCAGCATGTCTGAGGGCGTTGAGGATTTTCTCCTTCATCCCGGCATCCCCGGAGTCGATCCGGCTGAGCGTAAACCCTCCCTCCAAACTCGAACGGTTGCTCAAATCGAGAAAACGCAACCCCCGCACCAACCATTGAAAGGCCGGCTCCACCTCTTCCCGGGCTTCGGCAACCGCCTTCGAAAGGTAAAGCATGTTGCGGAGCGTGCGATCCTCCACCGTTCGATTCCGCGCCATACCCGTGGGGTTTTCGGGCGAAAACATGTGCTCTCTCTTTTCGGCATTCCAATCACGCTCAAACCAGACCTGCTCCTTGCCCACGGGCCATGCGCGGAGGGATTCATGTACAACAAGGTTCCGGGTGGCCGCCACACGGTACTCGAAACGGGTGCCCCCAGCCACAAAGACGATGGCGAACGCCGTGGGTTCCGGTGGAGCCGAAGGGTTTAAGGCAAACGGGTCGACACATTCGATGGCGTCTTCGGGATCGGTCGTCTTGGCCGAGGTCCGCACCCAATTGGATAGCGCTCTCATGGCTTCAATAAGAGTACTCTTGCCGCTTGCATTGGCCCCGTAGAGCGCCACCCCCTTCAGCCAGCGCTTCCCCTTCAATCCGGGAAAGTCCGGCGTCACCGTGTTCTCGGGCAGGTCCTTGTCGTAATTGCTCGCGGCCAGGTTGAGCGTCTGCAAGCCACGAAATGCCCGAAAGTTGGAAACTGAAAATTGGAGGAGCATGGAGGAATGATCCGGCATAAATCACATGATGTCGACATTTAAGCGGATTTTCCGCCAAAAAACACCTCTGGCACCTGGATTGATGAAGCACGAATGGGTCAGGTTTTAGGGGGATGGAAAGTGCCATAGGGCGATTGGCTCTCGGCAACCTGCAAGGGGACAGCGTCTGCCCCTTCCGCCGCACGGCATTCCTCGATTTCCCGCAGATAACGGGAGGGCGACTGTTTAACGCGGCATTGATCGTCCCACGGCATGAATCTCGCCACTGGCCAGGTCATGTAGAGAAGGCGTTTGGCGCGGGTGGCGGCCACAAAAGCATCGTTTCTCTCTTCCGCAAGAGCGCTCCCCCCGGATTTGACGGCGCGGTAGTCGGGAAAGGTCCCTTCAACCATGCCGATGAGGAACACGACTTCGAATTCCAGTCCTTTGACCGTATGCACGGGTGCCAACATGAGCCCTTCGCCGGTCATGTGGGGAAGGATCTCTCCGGTGGCCATCTGGTTACGGAATTGCCCCAACGACCGCGCTTCCCCGGCAACCTTCCGGGAATATTTACCCCAGCAATCGCGGAGAAACTCGAGGTCGCCGAAGGCTTGTTCTCCCGCAACCTTCTCCATATCGGCCTTCGTCGCCGCATCCATCCAAGCTCCTTCGAGCGTTTGCATCGCGGGACTAAATCGGTTGATATCGAGAAGAACCGCTTTAACAAAATCCAATAGCGGCCCGAGCCAAACCTGCCACTCTGCCGAAGCGACTTGAAAAACTTCTTCAAGGATGGGCACTCCATCCTTTTCGGAAGCCAATGCTTTCGGCGGGATCCCGAGAATCCGGCAAAGCTCATTCCCGATCAATTGGTTGCGCGGGTTGATCGCGAGACGTATTGAAAGATCGAGCATCTTTCCGAGGTCTGATTCAAAGACCGCTCCGCCGCTTGGTTGCCGCAGATGAAACGCGATACCGGCGTTTTCCAAGCGCTGCTGCAAGGGAGCGAAGACAAAGCGATTTCTTGCCAACACAACGATGCGATCAAGCGTCAGGCGACCTTCAATCTCAGAATGCTCCCCCTTCTCCAGCAATTCCTGTATCCGGTGGACAATCCAATCGGCCTCCACCGCCTCATTGAGACACCGGACAATCACCGCTTTCCCTTCCAGCGCCGCTTTGTCCACCTCATTGCTCTCCGGATAGAGGGCGTTGGCCACACGGATCACGGCCTTGCTTGAACGGTAGTTTTGCCGCAGTTCGATGGTTTCGGCACCGAAGTCCCGTGGAAAATCCTCCATCATAAAGCGATGGCTTGAACCGTTGAAACCATAGATTGCCTGGTTGGGATCTCCTACGATGAGAACGGACCTCGCCTCCGATCCCAGGGTTCGGATCAAAGCATATTGAACCGCGTTGAGGTCTTGGCCTTCATCAACGCAGAGGTATCGATACGTCCGCCGATAGATGTCCGCAACCGCCGGACGCTCCGTGAGGATTCTCAGGGCGAGCAAAAGAATATCGTCAAAGTCGATCACTCCCTGACTGGCAAGATGGTCCTGATACTCGCGAAAAACCCGCGCCTCGACTTCGCTCATCCTGTCATTGGAGGAGATGTTCTGAAAAAGGCCCCAGTCCCGCTTACAGAAACTGATCTTCTCCAGCACGCGATAGAGGAACTTGCGCTTCGAGGCTGCGTCCGGGTGCTGACGCAAATGGCCACGCAACTCCGGGCTTTCTTCGAATGCCTTTTCCAGCATCGCGATTCGATCGGCCTCTCGCTCGAGAATCGCGGGCAGCGTGACAAGTCCGACCACGCGACCATGGGATTCCAGGATGGATTGGCAAAAGCTGTGAATGGTGCCGATATAAGCGCGATCCTGCAAATCCGGAACCGATCGGATCCGCTGGCGCATTTCTTCGGCGGCCTTATTGGTGAAGGTCAATGAAAGGACCCGTGACCGGACTTTCCGGTCAGCGATCAGGTGTCGCACTCGTTCGGTCAGCACACGCGTCTTGCCTGCGCCCGCCGAAGCGACCACCAGGTAGTGACCGTCGGCCGCCTCAACAATGCGTTTCTGGTCCGGGGACAGGTTCATGGTTCCGCTTGGGCTTGGGCTTGGGCTTGGGCTTGGGCTTGGGTTCCGTTCAACTTTTCGTCCACCGCATCCAAAAGCGCGCGGATGGCCGGAGGAACGGAGCGTTCGCCGTTGAGGCTGAGGATGGCGTGCGCCCAGTGGGCGGCCATCGCAACCTTGTTGGAGGCGAGGTGTTGAATGAGGTCGGCGTCGGACCAACCCATCACTTCCCTGCGCTTTGCCGCCTCGTGTTGCGGGGAATGATAGGGCCTTCTGCTTTCGAAAACGGCTGTCCGGAGTTCCACTCCGTAGCCCTCATCAATCAAATACCCTTCAATCGCCAGATTGTTCGGCAAAATGACGACGCGCGGGTCCGGCAGCGTCGCAGCGAACGGGGCCATTGCCCGGCCGACCCTGGCGCGGGCGTTCGGCTCCCCGTCACCAAAGATAAACCAAGGGATGCCCATCGATTCAAAAACGCGCAAAAAGGGCTGGTAGTTCCCGTCGCCACTGACCCCCACAAAGGCCACTCCCCTCTCGAAGGGATAGCGCCCCCAATGATGTCGGGCGAACATGGGCAGCGCCTGTTCCTCGGTTTCGCCTTCGAAAAGGACAACCGCCTGGGCAAAGAGCAGCTCACCCCGGGACCGCATCACCTCCCGCCGTATCTTGCGCAGATCCTCCGGTGGAAGCCCATCGGTGGCGAGATGGCGAACCCGCGTTTCCGTGCCGTGTTTGGAGAAATGGATCAACTCCCCAAGGTCTGCCTGGCCTGCGATGTAAGGGGAGTGCGTGCTCACGATTCGCTGGCCATGACTGCGCGATAGTTGGTCATACACCGCCCGTTGCGCGTTTGGATGAAGATGGGCCTCGGGCTCTTCCAAAGAAAGCACGGGATGAAAGGGGACCCCGTTGTCGACCGACAATTTTGCCGTCCAGGAAACATAGGCTTCGAAACTCAGAAGGGAGGCCCAACTGCGGGTGCCCATGCCGTGGGATTCGAGAGGAAACGAAGAAGTGCCGCTGTCTGAAAACCGCACGCCAAGGCCCTTGGTGAGATCGCGGAGTTTCTTGCTCACCGGTGTGAGTTCGACGCCTTCACCAAACGCGGGGACGGTTTGATTGAGGGCGGCGAGCGCATCGCGCAAATGGATCAGCACCTCGCTCTCATTGACTATATCCTCGTTCAGGATGCGGAGCCGTTCTTCCAAATCCGCCACCGCCGCTTCCGGTACCTCAATTTTGGAGAGCAGCCGACCGAAGTAGGAGGACCGGTTGCGTAGATCGGCCACCACATCCCGCTGCGCGTCGATGAAATACGAAAGCAGCTGGTTGAACCTTGAAACCTTGCCTCCGGCGGCAGCATCCATCCACCCGTCAAAATCGGGCCATTCCTCCAAACGGCGACGCTCAAGATTGAAATCGCTTTTGACCGGGTCGTAATGAATACGGGTGCGCACGGCGATGAACTCGCGGTCTTCCGAGTCGGTCGAAATGACCCCGCCGCCGAAATCGCCATCAATCCATCCCTCCGCAAACTGCCGGCTCCGCAAACCGTCTGCGCAGCACGGTGTGATCCGGACATCAATGAGAATCCCGTCGGCTTGTCGACCCGCCTCGTCGACGAAAAAATCGTCCGGCGAGAGGAGACGGCGATCGGCACCAAGGGCGAGGTGCAGGGCCCTCAAAAAAGAGGTCTTTCCCGAATTGTTCATGCCCACCAACACGGCGATGTCGCCCAGCTTCACTTCAACGTTTCTAAGCGAGCGGAAGTTGGCCACGCGCACCGTATCGACGCGAATGGCGGAGACGGGTGAAGGGTGAGCGGGGGGGGCTGAAGCGAGTGGCATCATCTACTGCGCATTCTCTCAATGATCGAATTTCCCTCAAGCCTCATCATTCCGCAGGCGGCCGGCGAGGATGCGGGCGGCTTGGGAGTCGTGGGTCCATTCGGCGGTGCCTTCGGCGTGGCCGAGGGCGGCGAGCCAGTCGAGGAGCCGGGTGAAGCGGTCGCGGTGGCTCCAGTAGGCTTGGCCGAAGGTGTCGCGGAGGTATTGGCGGGCCGGTTCGGGGTCGTCGCCGGCGCGGTGAGTTTCGCGGATGGCGAAGAGGAGGTGGCGCAGGGGGGCGGCGGCGAAGGGATGGGCCGTGGCGGCGGCGCGCCCGCGCTGCCGGGGCAGGCCGGGACCGCCCGCTTCGGCCCCTTCGGGGGCGGCGAGGAGTTTGTCCCCGAAGCCGGAGGGCGTGTGCATGCGCGCGCCGTTGGCTTTGTCGCTCTTGAGAAGGGGCTTGATGTCGGCCACGGCGAAGCCGCGGGCGAGTTCCTCATACATGCCTTTGCGGCGCTCGCCACGGCTCTCAATGTCGAGGGCGCGCAGGTAGTAGCGCTCGACGAGGGAGAGGTCGCGCCAGAGGGTGTCGAGCCCCGCCGGGACAAGGAGGTCGCAGGCGATGGTGATGGCGCGCTCAATGACGATCTGGAAGGCGCTCTTTTCCCGCTTGTCGCGCACGGCAAAGACCTCGTGCTCAACATCCCTGCCGTCGAGGGTGGCGTACTGGGTGAGCACCTTGAGGGCGGCGGCGTAGGCCGCGAGCTGGTAGTCGGCGTCGTTGAAGTTGGGCTCTCCATCCTCGTCGAGCGCCTGCATGGAAGCGATCTGGCGGCGCACTTCGTCTTCGACGAGCGGATACACTTCGTCGAGGAAACCGGGCTCCGGCGAGGTGCGTTTGCGCAGGACGAGGCAGACCGTGCCGGTGACGTAGTTGCCCTTCTTGATCCCGACAGCCTCCGTCTCCGTGCTGATCGTCCAGGCCGCCGTGGCTTTGAGCCCGGCCGCCCAGAGGATCATGCCGAGGTCCGCCCAGACCGCCGGATCCTGGTGGGTGAACTGCACCATTTGCAGGCCGTTGTCGGGCATGTGCCGGGCAAGGTTTTTATAGATGTCGACCATGGCGCGGCGGAAACCCTCGCCGTCACCCCGCACGGCCAGCTCAGCACGGGCATCGGGCGTCCACTCGGGAAAGGCACGGGCGAGCTGCTTGTCCTGCCAGGCAAGGAAAAAGTCGCCCAGTTCGTGGTAGTTGACCGCGTCCGCATAGGGTGGATCGGTCACCCAGAGGTCGCAGGTCTCGCGCAGGTCGCGGGCGTCGGCTACTGCAACGTCAGTCAGTGAAACACGGTCATTAGTGATTCGAATAACTGCAGGCCATGCTGTATTGAGCTTAGGGACCGGGCGTACACAGTAGCTAAATAGCGTGTTTAAGGCTTGGTTTGCAAACGTGTGCGCCCCGCCTTCCTTCGTATGGTCAGCCACCCATTGGCAAAGTCGAGCATCCCAGTTCGCAATCCGCCCCAACCCCAGCAAGCAGCCGACCTTCGCCTCCTTCGACTGCGCCAGCCGACCGGAGATTTCCGCCAGGAGACCGTGAGTGAGGAGTTGGCGGGGGGTGAAGAGGTGGTGCCAGTGGGTCCATCCGCGATTGCGGATCGGTTCCTCGGTTTTATCCCCGCCCTCAGGAATCCGTTTCGACGGGATGAAGCCCGCCTCTTGCCAATCGGCGAAGTGTTCGCGAAGGAGGTCGAGCACGCGGGCCTCGCGGGTGAGATCGGCTTCGGTGGGGGCGGCGTAGCGGCGGACTTCCTTCGGCTTTCCGTTGCGCGTGACCGTCTTGACCCAGCGGATACAGTAGAGGCGTTCCTGAAAAACATCGCCGGGGCGGGGCACGAGGTCGGCGTTGCTCCAGCGGCGCAGGCCCTGCGGTCCGCGCAGGGCTTCAACCGACCACGAACGGTTCCGGTCGAAGGGATCGACCACGCGGCTGTCGACCACGGTGGCGTCTTTTTTGTTTTTGTAGGCCGTGACCCCGGCGGCATCGACCATGACGATTTCCGGGCGCAGGCGGTCGGAGCCGGGATCGCGGTGCCAGCGGCAGACGACTTTGGACTTCTCCCCCACGAGCCAGCTCGGGGCAAGGGGAATGAAGGTGTCGCGGCCCTCCGGTTTGACCTCGACGCAATAGAGGAAGGCGTCGGCGCGCTCGCCCGCTTCGTTGTGCTCGATGCCCCATTCGGTGACCTGGCGGTCGGCCTCGGCGAGGGCCTCGGCCTGCACACGCATGACCTCCCTCTGCACCTCCGGTCCACCGCCGAGGAGATGGAGGCTGGCCCAGGTGAGGAGGCCGGCGACGGGGTTGAGATCGGAGCCAAAGGCCGCGCAGCCGATGCGGGCGGCCTCGAAGGGGATGGAACCGCCGCCGCAAAAGGCGTCGCCCACGCGCGGGGTGTGGCCGAAGGCGCGTTGGCCGAGTTCCGCGACCAGCTCCGGCAGGCAGGTGGCGCGGGTGCCCAGATGGGCGTTGATCCCGGCCCAGGCTTCGGCGGTCGGGCCGGCGATGTTTTCCGGGCGCTCGCAGTCGCGGAGGCGCTCGGCGTAGGGCATGGCATCGAAGGCCGCGCGGGTGGTCTTGCGCTGGGCGGCGGGCTTACAGCGTTCCCACGCCCCATCGTCATCCATGGTGAGGATTTTGAGAAAGATTTCCCGGTCTCTTTTCGGATCCTCCGAGGCGGGCATGAGCATGCCAAGAATGGAGGCGCGCACAAGAATGAGCGGCTTGCGCCCCCACCACTTCCCCAGCCGGGTGAGCGTCTGGCTGTTGTTGGCCTTGCGCTCCTTGTAGGCCTCGGCCGAGAGCCGGGCAATGGGGAATTGGGTTTCGATGAAAGCGGGCATGGGGGAAAATTAGGAATTATGGATTATGATGGAGAAAGGCAGGCTTGCACAGAGGCATTTAGGGCGACGGAGGAAAAAGATTGGTGGATTGGCGTTGACTAAGTCGCACAGGAGGCGTTGGATCAGGCCAATCCAGGTTTCTGGAGGTGGAAGGCTCTGCCTTCGGCGCCCACCGGGCGCTTTTTTTATGCGCGGATCCGTCATGGGAGCCACTTCCGTCCGTAGCCATCAACCTTTCCTGCCTTCGACCGATGGTATTTTGATCGGTTCAGAATCCGGACGATTTGAATTCCGAAAGGAGCCGTCATCGCTTCCCCCTCCTTTTCCGCCAACATGGACCGGAAACTCGGATGGGCCAGCAAGTCGGCAATTTGGAGACCCGAAATATTGTTCGCTTTTGGTTTCACTTTGAGTTGGCGGCTGGTAAGGGCGGAAAGAAAACGCTGGGGTTCGACGTAATCAGTTCCGGAAAGGACCAATTTTTCAAAACTCTCTTTGAGGCGGCGGTCCTCTTTTCCTCCCCGACTCTCCGCCATTACATCGCCCCGACAGCCTTTTGCTTCCAAGATGGCAACGAAGCGCTCGAGCATTACGCGTAAGCAATAATGATAGGGATCAAAACGCCAAACGGAGTAGCGGTTCTTGTGTTCCATCTTGTCGATAGCGACCGTCACCACGGTGTATTGGAGGCGCTCAAGAAGTTCGAGGATCTCGCTGTTGAAGGCGGATGCTCTCGCGGAGTCCTTCAGCCGCTCGAAGGGGTATTTCTTTGAAACCAACTCTTTCCGGTGGAGAATCACCGGATCATCCGGGTGCGACTCGAAATGCTTCCTCTTGAGCGCCTCGATCTGCGGAAACGCCACCTCTTCGACGTAGGCCAAATCCATCAAAACGCCCGTGAGGCTGAGATAGCGGTGATTTTTGTCCTCAGAAGATCCCAAATCCGGATTACCCACTTCATCGACATACAGGCGCAGCTTCATGATAGATTCTCCCGCCTAAAAAAGGGGTCGGCGTCGATAAGAATGGCGATACGGCGCGTTCTCATCTCGCCAACCGGACAAAAAGAAAGCCCCAGGATTTCGGGAACTGCCCAGGATAGACGGGCAGCCCTACTTTCAGGGGGCGGATGGTTGAAAGGTAGCCAAACAGGTGCCGGGCGCAAGGAGAATTTTCCGGGGGCATGCCGGTGCCAGTCGGCGCAGCCATGCGCTCTGCAACGGTCACAGCGGACAGCCTGGCGATTGGGAACAGGGTATGGGGGGAGAATGACATTTTGTAAAAGTGGTCTAGGATGGCGAATGAAGGGGTCGGGGGTAACCGTGGTTTCTGGCATCGGGAACTCGCCATGTCATACAGACATCTCCGGTCTTCTTCAATTTCTGAAGGACCGGGGTGGCGTGTTGTGGGGTGACGCCATGCTCAAAACAGACCTCAAGGATCTGCAATTCATCCCGGATGCGACCGCTGCAAATGGCGGCTTCCAGCGATTCCTCGAAGACTTCGACTTTCTTCGGTTTGCCGGCGAAATCGAAAAGGAAATTGGATTCTCCATGAATACCTTCGCGTTCAACGTCGTAGTTGGCGGATCCATTGACGTTATCCAATTTCCAAGCCGACCGAAGAAACTTGGCCATGCCCAACGGATGGCCGGAGCCAAAGACAACGCCATAGATATTTGATCCGGATTTCAGCGAAAACTCACCGAGGTAATACTTCCGGTCTGCAGGCAATCGCTTTCGATAAGCTTCGAGAACGGCCCGGTGGGCCAAGTGGTAGGCATCCGGCCGGCGGTCCACGAGGTAACGCTTAACCTCCGGTAATGAATGGAAACGCTGGAACCAAGAAGACGAGACAAAGGCGAGCACATCTGTCGTTGGGCAATCGATGAGGGCGTCGAAGGTGCTTTCGAAATGCTGAACCCCATATTGATCGACTATCAGCAGATTCGCGGCTTCGTCTCTGTAGAGCTGGGAGCGAAGTTGTTCGAACCGTTCCGTAAAGGGCACGGCCTTCAGGATGATTTCCGCCGGAACATTGCCAAGTTGACGGGCGGAAATGTGCTCACGAAGTCGGCAGATTTTCGCCTCCAATTTGTCGGAGCAGAATACGCGGACCCGCGCTTGCCTGGCGGAGATGAGGCTGTCGAATTCACGGATGACCGCAAGCATTCGCAAAGCGCTCCCCGCTGTTCCGTTGCTGTCCGTGCCGCTTCCGCAGAAGAAGTCGCAAATGTTGATTTCTGTGAACCGGCTGTGTTCGCTGAGAAAGACAGGCAACCACTCACGAGCATAGCGTTCGAAGAGTTCCAGCTTTGTCAGCGTCGCCTCGTTGAACGGTTTATCGTCGATCTCTGCGCGGGGCATGGGAATCCATTCAGGTTAGCGCCACGCACTCGCGCATGGCGCGTTCGCGCTCGTCTTTTATCGGAGGATCCTTTGGCAGACGCAGTGGAAACGCATCGTAAGTTTGTCTGTCGAGATTCCGCCCGTGTTTCGCTTTTTGGACGCCGCCCCATTGTTTGAAGAAGAAAGGGACATTTGCAGCCGCGCAAAGATCGCGAATACGGATGACCCAATCACGGTGCATAGGGCGCGCTCCCGGGCCGCTCTCGCCCCCGACAATGACCCAGTCGATCCCACTGAGATCGAATTCCCCCAAGTCCTCGAGCAGGGGTTCGATCGAGAGAAATTTCATCGCCGCCCCGGACCTCCGGAGCATCTCGACGCGGGGAAGACCATGCCGACGGTTTTCCACACTCACGCCCCACCAAATATGGCGGCATGCGGCCGCATCGGCAAAGCTGCTCCGCAGAAGCTCACACATCCGTTCGGGCCGCTTGGTCAAAACCTGATAAATGTGCCAATCCGCCGCCCGCATCACCGCAGATACCTTGCCGATGAATTCATCCGGAACGCCGGGATGAAAGAGGTCGCTCATGGAGTTGACAAAAATCCGGCGGCTGGCAGCCCATTTAAAAGGCTCTCCGAGTTTCTCCGGAACGAGACGAAGATCGAATCCCTGTTCAAATGGGTGCCCCGGGACACCCCGAAAACGCTCCGCGAATGTTTCGGCGTAACAATGGACACAGCCGGGACTAACTTTGGTGCATCCACGAACGGGATTCCACGTGGCGTCGGTCCATTCAATCTTAGAAGTCGCGCTCATTTAAGTATACATACGTTCATTTAATTGATCGTCGAGGCTAAATGCAGGATTTCAATGGTTGGCGTAGGCGTAGACCCGCCTTTCCGCGAGGGCTTTGATGAGGGCCTGGTTGGTAATCTTCGGCAAGTCGTGGATGAGGACATCCTTGATCGCCTCTTCGCAGGCGCGGGTGATTTCCGCATAACTCAAACCTTCGGCGGCCTGCTCGACGCGCCGCCAGGAGAGCCGCTCCGTGCCGACGTTGTGCAGGAGCCGCTTGATCGTTTCGCGAACCTGTTCCGAAGCGGGCAGGCCGAATTCGACGAGATCGTCGAAGCGGCGGAAGAGAGCTTTGTCGAGGCGCTCGCCGTAATTCGTCGCGGCGATGATCATGCTGTTGCTCCGAAGACGTTCGATGAAGACAAGGAAAGCGTTGAGGACACGGCGCATTTCACCGACATCGTTGGGCGCGTTGCGGGTGAAGCCGATGCTATCGAACTCGTCAAAGAGGTAAACCGCGCGAGTGGTCTCCGCCGCCTCGAAAACCAGCCGCAACTTTGTCAAGGATTCACCGAGAAAGCGGCTGAGGAGGGAATCCAGCCGCACAACGAAGAGCGGCAATCCCAATTCATTGGCGAGGGCGGAAGCGGTGATCGTTTTACCGCAGCCCGGAGGGCCGGTGAAGAGGAGCCGTTGGCGGGGACGAAGGTTGTTTTCCTTGATGCGGCTGAGGTTTTTCTGTTCCCGGAGGATGCGGTCGATGCGCTCCCGCAGGCTTGGCTCCAGCACAAGGTCAGTGGTCTTCAGATGAGTGGGAACCCCTTCCAAAATGTCGGCGGCCTCACCCGTGGGCCTGGCCAAGGCAACCACATTACCGACGGCCTCGGATGAATCGATCCGCTTGCGCGTGTCCCGGACGAGATCGCGGATCTCCGTGGCGAGTTTTTGGTGCCCCCGCCGGGCCTCGGCCGCCGCCACCTGAAGAGCAACCGCGTAAAACTGCTCGTCGTCACCGGTTGAGTGACTTCGGAGGAGCGACTTGATCTGGTTGGCGGTGGGCATGGTGGAAGGAGGCAAAACGGCGGGGCTTAGGCGGGCGCAAGAACATGGAGGGCGGCCGGACCGCCAGGGATGAGGGAGGCGTCGATGTTTTCATCCAAGGTGGCGAAGCGCCCGCCGTTCTTAATGGCGAGAGCGAGTAGGTAGAGGTCGGTGAGCGCCGTGACGCCGGGCAGGTGCCGGAAACAGCTGGAATCCCGGAGGGTGAGATCATCCGGGAAAAAATGATGACCTTGGGTGGCACAGTATTGGACCAGAAGCTGCCGGGCAAGTTGTGGCGACCCCGGCCCGTTCGGATAACGGGGACGCCCGAATATGCGCACGAATGCGTTCTCAACGAGGGGACAGGTTGCCCAGCCTTCGCGCTGTGCGCTTGGGAAAAACCGCAACGCCCGCGTGTGATGCGCATGCCCGGTATCGAGCAAGGCAATCAAAACATTGGCATCAAGCAGGTAGATCATGACCTTCCCGTAGGTTCATGGCGCGTTGGAAATCTTCCTCATCGCACTCGTCTTGCAGCCGCCGTACATCCTCATGGGTGATCGGCTTGGCACCCGGGCGACGCCTGAGGACGAGCAGCCCGAGAGGCCCCACTTCGAACTTCTCGGGATCCGGGTTTTCCATCTCTGCGGGGGGTCGGATTTCCCGGCGCAGCGCCTGTTCAACGATGGATTTAAGGGTTGTCTTGCGACGGGCCGCGAGGGTCTTGGCCTCAATGAGGAGATCGTCGGGAAGGTCGAGAGTGGTCTTCATATGGGTCAAAGTATGGTTTTACGGCCAGGCGTCAATCTCCCATCAAAGCCCGAGGGTGAGTTGGGCATGGCCGAGAAGCTCGCGGCGGGCCTTTGGGGACATGCCTTCTCCCTTGATGAAAGGGTTGTCAGCGAGTGCGGCGCGGAGGGCCTTGCGCCAGCCGATGCCTTTTTTGAGGGCTTGGCCGGTGGTCGCGACGGTCATAGTGTAGAGCCACCAACGCTCTTCGGGGGCGAGGGCCTCCCAGTTGTGCAGGGCGTTGGGGATGTCGTCGGGCGAGGCCTCCTCGACGGCCCAGCAGAGGATGCAGAGTTCCTTGCCGAGGGAGGGATGGACGGGGACAGGTTTTGCCGGGTTTCGCTGGAACTTGCAAAGGGGCAGTCCGTTGGCGCGAAGGCGGCGGTTGGCATCTTCCCAGAAAGCGGGTGCGAGTTCGAGCCAGCGCCGCCGGTCAAGGAGCACGCGCACGGCGGGATCGGCGGGAGCTTCCCGGGGAAGATCGGTCGGCTCCTCCGGAGCGATTCCGCGAAACTCGGAAATCTGTACGATGTCGTCGGCCCCGCTGCCCTTGGGAACAAACACGCGAAAGCCATGCCGGGCCTGGTCGGCGAGAAAACCGAGGCCGAGAACACGTTGCTTGGCGGGTGAACGGGGCATGTTGGCGGGCCTTATTGCGTCACTTCGGAAAGATCGAGGGAGCGGTTGGTTGCGCGCAACCAGTCGAGCAGACCTTGACCACTGGGGAAGGAAAGCGAGTTCACATGCATGCGCAAGCTGCCCTCTCCGGCGAGTTGTTGCATTTGCTCGGCGATGAGTTTGATAACCGCTCCGGTGTAGCCTTCGGTGACCGCTCCGGTGAATTCGAGGTGTTGTTGGCCGTCCGCGTTTTCCGCTGTCAGGGAGATATCGTGCGCGGTCGTCCCCGCCGCCTTTTCCATTTTCCCGATGAAATCCCACACCGCTCCGGTGTCGTCGAGGCGCAGCCGACCGGCCCAACGGGCGGGCTTCACGGGATCGAGCTGGCGGCCCTCCTCGCCCTTCCGGGGGATCTGCACAGTCAGCACGGCGGAGTTGAGCTGATACGCCTCGGCAACGGCCACGGCACAGATCACACGGCAGCGCGCGGGCACGCGAATGGGGCCGTCGTAGCGCGCCGCGCCGCTGTTGATGGGCGATGAACCGTCGGTCGTGTAGCGAATGACGATGTCGCTCGCATGGGGCAGGGCCTGCAGTTCCAGTTCCAGGTGATCGCCACGGTCGATCAGTCGCTGTTTCAAGCGAAGAGTGGCGGTCCAGTCTTTGACATGGCTCACACGGTCGGGGTGCTCCGGATCAATTGCGCGGAAGCGGTAGCGGAGGGCCTTGGCCTCGAAGCGGGCGGGCGTGGGCACCGGCGACGAAGCGGGCGTGGGCTCGGAATCACCCGTCTCAAAAACAATGCCCGGAGCGTGCAGCGGATCCACCTTGAGGTAGGCGTAGCCGGGAGCGTCTTCCTCGACTGAGAGCGTGCGGACGGAGACCTCGGGCTCAGGCGGGGGAAAGGGTCCGCGGCGCACATGGTTGCCCTCCTCCCGCCAGAGGTCGCGGCGCACGCATTCAGCGCGCAGGTCTTCAAGGGCCGATGGCTTGTGCAGCGGCCAGGTGGTGTTCACGGCGGCGTTGCGCTTTAGGTCCGACCAGAGCACGACCTTCGTCTCGGTGGATCCGAAGAGGCGGGCCTCTGCGCGTGTGCGAAAGCTGTCGTCATCAATCTTTACGGTGAACTTCTGCACGCCTTCGAGGGTTTTGCGGAGCGTGGCCTCGCCGTTTTGATTGCCCGCGAAGGCGAGGTCAATGGCGGTGGAGCGCAGAGCGCTGTTGATCGAAGGGTAGACAATTTGGTCGAAGGCTTCTTTGAGAGCGGCGCTGAATTGCAGCGTTATGCGGTCGCGCAGGGTATCCAGGGCTTGCCACTGGGGGTCACCGGCGGGAGTGGCCTCTGCCTTCAAGTCCGTCTCAATACTGTCGAGCGCTCGCGTTTGGCGGGCTCCGTCGAGCACCTTCTGAAAAGTGTCGCGCGATCCTGAGAGAAAGAGAACCCGGTTTTTATACTGCTGCTGCTCCCACCACGCCTGCCAATCCGGGGAAATCGGCAGTTGGTTGGCCAAGCCGCCCGGACGCACGATGACAAGAGTGGTCTTCTCCGCCTCCAACTGCACCTGGTCGGGTGGCGGAAGCACTTTCACGGTCTGGTAGCAGTCCCTCAGCGAAGGCGCAAAGTAGCTTTCGAGGTGATCCCGCAGCAACCGCTCCACTGTCTCGCCATGGAGGGACTGGGCCGTCGACCGGAGTTTGGCCGCAAGGTTCTGCTGATTCTTGAAAAAGAGCCGCCCGTCCGCCGAATTGTGGAGATACCAGGCCCGCATCGCGAGCTTGTCGAAGACGTTGACCTTTATGTTCGAAAGGTCCCGGCCCGGGCGTTGAAGGCAGTCCACCAACTCAAACTCGCGGAGCCCGTGCACGGCTCCCGGCGTGGTCGAGAGCGAGGCCACCAGGATCAGTTTGGCTGTGTCGCTGGCGTCGTGATGCCCGTTCTGCCCGTCGATCTCCTCGGCCTCGGCGCTCCCGCCGTGGGCGATATCGTTGGCAATGGCTTCGCTCAACGAACCATTGATGGTGCGGATCTCCGAAGCGATCTCGTCGTGGTTGAGGTCGATATCGTATGGGTGAACGAGATCCTGCGTCTTCGCCTTTCCGCTTTGCCAGAGGCGGGCCACCACCATTTGCATGAGCCGGATGACCCCCCGAGTTTGCTGGAATCCATCATTCTCCTTAAACCGCCCGACAAGGGAACGAAGGTCGGGATGGAACGGGTAAGCGTCGAGCACCCGCGCGTGCAACGCTTCCGGAGACGACGAGGTCAGCCCCATACGCTGGGCCTCCCGCAGCGCTTCGCTGTAGGCCCGCGCCACGGGTTCGATTGCTCCGGACTCCGGAATTTCTTTGAATAAGCGTTTACGCAGAATATGGTACAACTCGTCGCCGTTGGGATCCACCGGGGTGATGGGAATGGCGATGCGCTTGGCTTCGCCCGCGATCCCCTGGACCGCCCGGTCGACCGCTGTCTGCAGCCTCTGCTGTCCCGCCGTGTAGTTCGTGCCCGCCAAGTCCGAGAGCACGAGGCTTACGTTATCCATTTCAGCCACAGCCACGAAGAGATTGCCCAGAGCGGCCGTGGTCACGATTCCGAGGTCACCATTGCCGACCGGAACGGAAACGGCGTATTCCAGATAGGGTGGCAGTTCATCGAGGAAAATGATGAGCGGCTCTTCGCCAAAGAGGTGTTTCCACGCTTCCGGTCCCGGTGCCGAAAGCATGGGCGAAACATAACGGGCGAACTGCGCCTCTTTGCCCAGTTGCTCGGCGAGGGCACCCCAGATTCCGCCGGCTTTGTCCGTGCTCCGTCCGTTGAATCCAATCACCCGGCATGCTTCCAGATCGGGAGCCGGATTGCCGTCCTTCATGACCTCCGCCCGAAGCGCCGGATCCTGCGCCAACAGTCCCAGCCCGATCATGCTGTGCGTTTTTCCGCCTCCCATCGCTTGCGAGAGCTGAAACACCGAAGACCCTGTGCTCTTTCCCGAAATCTGCCGAAAGACCCGGTCCACCAATGTGGTCATTCCCCCCGTGAAATAGTTCTCGGCGAAAAAAGCCTTCGCATCGATGCGCCCAAGGAGGAATTCGTCGAGACTGAGAACCGTGGCCCTTCGATTCGTCGAAAAGGTGGATTCACGCGGGATACATAGGTCGGTCAGGCTCATTGGTGCTGGAAGTCGCGTCAGTTCTCTGGGGTATTTACCGGTTCCGCAATTGAAAAACGCAGGAAATCGCACTCTCCAACGGAGCTTCCTGAGCAAGACGGCTCCCAGAAGCGACATCCTTCACAGAACTCACCGAAACGACCTCCCCCACCGCTTGCCATCGGGCAACCCTTTTCCCAGGTTCACGCCCCTCATTTCCCGCGAACCTCGCTCAAATGACAGCCCTCCCCCCGCTTTTCCGGCCCTCGAAAAAACTGCGCAGCCAGGGAACACAGTGTGGCCACATTTGGCCAGATCCGGCACCCCCGGGCCGGAAAACCAGCTTTACGGAGCGTTTCCGCACGCTTGGAAATTTTTCCACGCGAATTCTTTCCGGATTCCATAGAGTTTCCATACGGTTGCCAACGCGATGGCATTGATTTCGTGTGACGGCTGACCGTTACCCTGCGTATACGCACCTTTCCGGGTCGCGGCTTTACGTGGGGGCCTATTGCCGGACAACAGAAAACCAGCACCCAGTGCCCGCAACGAGCACCCAGTCATTCAGCGGTTTCTGTTTTTCGCCATTTACACCCTTCATCCGCCGTTCCCGTTTTGGGGGCTGTCTGCGTCGTCGGTGGCCAGGACTTCGGGGGTCGTATCGTCGGCGGGATCGGGTTCCCCGGATACTGCCAGGTCGCCCGCAAGGCTGCCATCCGCCGAAGCCAACACCTCGGTCGGGGCGGCTTCCGGAGCGCTATCCTCCAATGCATGGGACAAGGCTCGCACGGCACCCGAGAGCCGCCGCACCTCGGCAAATCGCTGGTTCATTTCCTCAATCTCCGCTTCCACCTGCGTTTGCAGGGCTTCAAATGACCCTGCCTGCTCAGAACGAACGGCGGCGACCGCGCGGGTGGCCCCGGCCATTTCCTCCAAGCCGTCGGCCAAATCGCTCTCTAAACGCCCCAAACGCCGCCCGAAGTCTTCAAGGCTGTCATGAGTGCCACCGGCGAGCGAGCGGAGGTCCTCCAACTCGTCGAACAGAGAGGAAAGCAGCCCCCGCTGTTCGGAGGCCAGCTCCTGCAGCTCCTGGCCAAAGGTCCCCTCACGCGCCTGCGCGGTCGCCTCGGCCTCGGCGAGGGCAGCCTGCAGCGACATGACGGTTGCAGAGAGGTCGGCCCGCGCGCGGCGATCCTGCCAGCCCCCCAGAAGCGAAAAAAGAAAGAGCAAGGCCACGGCCCCCCAGAGGGGCCAGGCGGAACGGGAAAATGCATCCATGATCGTATCTCCAGAGGATTGTTTCGGGCGGGCGGAAGGCGCGGCGGATGGGCGGCGGGTGCTGGCGGCGACCCAGCCCGGCTCCACCGCCACCAGAAGCACCGTGATGTTGTCCTTGCCCGAGGATTGGTTGCCCGCGTCGACAAGCTTCTCCGCAAAGGCGGCGAGATCACCCGCCACCAGTTTCTCGAAGCCGCGCTCCAACTGGGTGTCGCTCAAGCCGTCGGTAAGGCCGTCGCTGCAGAGCAAATAGACATCGCCGTCTTCCACCGGATGGTGCGCCACGGTCGAAGCAAATTTCTTCGGGTCCATCCCCACCGCGCGCAGGATGACATGCCGCTCCTTGTGCTGACGGGCCTCCTTTTCGTTGATCACGCCCGAAGCGAGCGCCCGCCCCGCCTCCGTGTCGTCCACCGTGAGCGCCTCCAGGCGGCCCCCGCGCCAGCGATAGAGGCGGCTGTCGCCTGCGTGCGCCACCGTGACCCGCCCCCGCGAAAACCAGGCCGCCGTGGCCGTAGCCGCCATGCGCTTGTCCTGACCCTGCGAAAGCCCCCGCACATGCGCGTTCAGCCCCGCCATGAGCGTCTCCACATCCGCGCGGCCCGCCGGGGTCTCGCCCGTCGGCGCACCCGCCGCCGCGCGCTGCCCCAGACCCGCCCCCAGCGAGGCCACAACCGCCGCCGAGGCCACCTCTCCGGCATCATGGCCGCCCACCCCGTCGCTCACCACGGCGACCAGATCGGCCCCCGCGCCGGAATGTCCCTCGGTCCCGAGGTGCACCCCTCCCGCCCCGAAGACCCCGAAGGCATCCTCGTTGCTCTTGCGCATCAGCCCCGTGTCCGAGACCCCGTGAAAGCGCAATCCCGCTCCCCTTTCGTCCGCTGGCATAAAAACAAAAACTACGCCCCCCGCCCCACTTGACCAGACAAAAACAAGACCGTCACGAGTCCAAAAGCCCACCAGAAGATAACCCGGCCCCAACCACACTCACCCAGAGCCGCGTGACCCCGCCATCCATGCTGATCCACCGCTGAACCGCCGGAAAGGAACCGCTGAAGGACGCTCAATGGCGCTGAATAGAAGCCCATGCCGGTCTTGCCCCTTCGCTCTTCGCCCTTCGCTTCCTCCAAACCACTTATAGGCGCTTATTTTCACTTATCCCATTAACCCTGTATCCATTAGCGTGGATGAGCGTTCATTAGCGGTTAAAAAAGCCAGAGCCTGAGTGCCCAGTCACCAGCAACCAGTAACCATCCCCCCGAACCCCAGCCACGGCAAGCAGGATGCTTGCCCACCTTTTCCCCTTCAGCGTCTTTTCAGCGCCATTCAGCGGTTCGAAGTAACCAGAGCCCAGTTCCCAGTAACCAGCACCCAGCACCCAGAACCCAGAGACTCGGCAAGCAGGATGCCCGCCCCACTTTCCCAACCCTCCGCCTCGAAACGCTCCGACCGCGCGGAATCAGGGGAGGATCAGGGGCACTGTGGGGAAATAACTCTGGTACCGCGCGCCGTCGCGCGTAATGATGGGCACGCCGAGGGCGGCCGCGTGGGCACCAACGAAAAAATCCGGCAAAGGTGCCGTCTTCCGCCCCCCGCGCGAACGATAGTGGCGGAATGCCTGCGACGCCAGGTAGAGGGCGTCGCGCGGCATTTCACGATAACCCAGCCCCAACCCGTCCAACAACCGATCAACTTCTTCCACCGACGTCTCCCGGTAACAAAGCTCCGCATACACGATGGGGTTGATCCACAGCCCCTCATGCCGGCTCAGCACAGCCACTGACCACGCAACCCAGGCGGGATTTTCCTGGACGATGTCGATGATGACATTCGTGTCGACCAAGGCGGAGGTCGCTTCAATCATCGCCCCGAAGCTCCCGCATGATCACGTCGGTGGATTTCCCCGCGTAGCGCTCCTTCCACACCCCCACCACCTCCTCAATGCGCCGCCGCCTCGCGGCCACCGCCGCATCCGCATCCGGGAAAGCGGAGGGCTCGCCGGCAAGGCTGGCGGACAGGATCTCCCGCGCCTCCGCCTCCATCGAGCGTTGGCGACTCGCCGCCCGCATCCGCAGCTTCTGTTTGATCGACTCATCAAGATTCCGGATCGTCAATGTGCTTCCCATGAAGGCAATGACAGCATTGCCAGCAATGAAGTCAAGCCCATGGGTGGGGGATTCTTCCGCTGGACGCAGGCCCACTTTAAGAAACAGCCCGAGCCCATTCTTCGCCTGGAGCAGTTGCTCGTGGTCTATCCCGGCTCCCGCCCCTACGCATTGAGCGGGCGCATCCGCGCGGTGCCCCTCCGCGACGCGCTCACGACAAAGCCTTGAGGCGGGTAATCGCGGGCAAGGACCGGAGCGGGGATGGCAGAACGGGATGTTCGAAAACCGCCGCAATCGCCGCGATGATCTACCCATCCCGTTCTGCCGCCGCGTCTTTGGCCCCGGCCAGCGCGGGCCGGGGCACCGGACCCAAGGGTGGGTTTGTTCGTTGCGCTCCGGCGGCAGCCCCGTGCCACCGCCGCTCCGGCAATATCCCCGCGAAACGGGGCAACGAACCCTCAGCCGCCGCCAGCCACCGGCCCCAACAACACCCGAAAACCGATGTTGTTGTTGCGGTTCGATGGATCGTTCGTGTTGCGGTTCTCGACACGCAGGTTGTTCTCGTTGTTGTTGTTCCACGAGCCCCCGCGCACCACCCGCGACGAGCCGTCGGATAACCCCTTGCGCCCGAAAGACACCTCATGCGCCGAACCCCTCCCGCCGGTAATGCCCCCACAGCCCCCGGGAGTTGCCATAGGCGGCGAAGACGCGCCACCCGGCGGCGGAGCGATTCGCCTCCGCCCGCTCCAGCGTGCCCGCCCGGATGGCACCCGCCTGGCGGCGCGCACGCTTCTCAAAACGCCGCTTCACCTCCCCAAGGACTCTCGGCGCCCGCCCCGGAAAGAAGCGGAAGCCCAGAAAAGGCACCCCGCACGCCGTCGTTTGCACGCGGGTCTTCCGCGGGTGCAAAAGCAGGCGCACTTTTTCTAACTCCCCGGCGATCCGCACCCGCGCCTCGTGAAGAAAGCCCTTGTCGTCACTCCATAGAAGAAAATCATCGGTGTAGCGGGCATAGGCGGGGGCTCGCAGCTCCTCTTTGATGAAGTGGTCCAGGCCATCGAGGTAATAGTTCGCCCAGAGCTGGCTCGTGAGGTTGCCGATGGGCAGGCCCCGCGCGCGCCCGTGCGGGGCAAACAAGTCGTCGCCGGGAAAATACACCGGCGCGATCTCCGTGTCCCTGCTGGAATCGATGATCCGGCGGCACAGATCCACCGTGCGCGCGCACCGAATGACCCGTGCCAGCTTTTCCAGCAGAAGAGCATGGTCCACGCTCTGGAAATATTTTTGCACATCCGCCTTGAGCACGTAGCGATAGCGGTTGGTGAAAGCGCGGCACCGCTCCCGCCCCAACCCCGTGCCCTTCCCCTTCTGGCAGGAGTAAGAATCATAGATGAAGCGGCGGGAGAGCAGCGGATCGAGCACATTGCAGAGCGCGTGATGGACCACCCGGTCGCGGAAAGGCGCGGCGGAGATGAGGCGCTCGCGCGGGTCAAAAATGCGGAACTCCCGGTAGGCCCCCGGACGGTAGCCGCCCGCCAGCAACACCCGCTGCAAGCCCGCGATCTCCCGCTCGCACCGCAGGCCAAAGTCCTCCACGTAGCCCTTGCGCGTTTTGCGCTTGCGCGCCTTCGCCGCCGCCTCGTGGAGATTCTCCAACGAGCAGATCCGCTCAAACAAGCCGCCGAACGACTTCACCGCCGCCCCCCTCCCCCTGCACTCTGCTGTTTTCGCCAGCCACCCACCATCCGCCCCGCCTCATCGATCTTCTCCTGGACGAAATGTAACTGCCGCAGGCTGATCCAGCCCCGCTTTTGCACCAGCCGCCAAAGCACCCGCAGCACCTCCAGTTTGCGGTTGATCGCATCCAGCAGCACCGTCTTTTCGCGGACGAATAGGGCTTCCACGATCAGCTCCAGCACATCCAGTGTGTGCGCATCAATGCGCTGGCCAAAGCTGAACCGCTGCGCCTTTGGGATGTCAACCGTGCGCTCCAGCGTCCAGCCGAGGAATTCCTCCCACACTGTGTAAACAGGCGGGCGCTCGCGGTCCGGGCGGGGCGTGTGTTCGGAGGGTTGCGGGGCGTTTATCGGCATTTCAAAACGGTATGTACTTTCCAAAAAAATTCGTCCGCCATTCGGCGGAAAGAAAAAAGAATAAAGGGTGAACCCTCAGCCGCCGCCAGCCACCGGCCCCAACAACACCCGAAAACCGAGGTCGCGGTTGCGGTGCGATGGACCGCGCGCGTCGCGGTGCTCGACACGCAGGCCGTCCTCGCGGAAGCTGCCCCACGAGCCCCCGCGCACCACCCGCGACGAGCCGCGCTCTTCGCTCGTCCACTCCCAGACGTTGCCGCCCACCCCGTAAAGACCCCACTCGTTGCGGCCGCTCTCCTCCACGGGTGCACTCACGGCATGGCCGTCGCGGTAGCCGCGAATGATCGTCCATCCCGAAAATGCCTGGCCCGCAGCTTCATCGGCATAGTTCCCACGCGTCGGCGGCATCGAATCGCCCCAGGGGAATTCACGCGTGGTCCCGCAGCGCGCGAAGCGTGTCCACTCATCACCGCTCGCCAGGCGGTAGCGGTAGCCCTCCGGCAAGCGCCCAGCAGAGCGCTCGCGGGCCGTCAGCCATTCGCAGAAGGCCACCGCGTCATCGTAGCTCACCCGCACCACCGGCTGGCGAGGGCCGTTGAGGCTACGGCCACGAAACTCGCCGCTGTCATGGCCGCTGCGGAACGCCCGGAATTCCGCGTTGGTCACCTCATACGTCCCCACCCACATGTTCATCGCACCCACCCACGTGAACGACATCTTCACCTCGCCCGGCAACTCCACCTCCGCGTTTTGGCCAGGCACCGGACCGCGGGCTTCCTCCAGGCGGAAGGTCAGCGTCCGCCGCTCCGCCGCCCCCAGCGTCACCCGCTGCTCCGACGCCTGCCACCCGCGCGCGCTCACGCGCACCAACTGCTCGCGCTGCGCGGGCAGTTCCAGCACATTGCCGGAGGCCGGCCGCACGGCCTCGCCGTTGACTTCCACGCTCCAGTCCCCCGCAGAGGGGCCGCTCACAGTGAGCGTCAGCCGACCCGGCAGGGGCTCCAAGCGCACTTCGTGCGCGGTCGTGCGCTGATCGGCGATGGTCACAGCGGACGTGTTGGACCGATAGGACGCATGCGACACCTCCACCGAGCGCCGCCCCACTTCCAGGCCCTCCACCCGCAGCACACCATTGCGCCACGAGCCCGCCTGCTCCCGACCATCCACCTTCACCACCACCCCTGCCCCACTTCTTAATTCTTCATTCAAAATTCTTAATTCCAACACTCCCGCTTCCGCCACCAACGTCCCCACATTCAAAGTCCGCACTTCTGCCGGATCCAGCGTCAGGCTCCGCCGCTCCGTGCGGTAGCCCCGCAGAGACACCGCCACCGAAAG
Organism: Opitutales bacterium; assembly: GCA_020831585.1. Lineage (GTDB taxonomy): Bacteria > Verrucomicrobiota > Verrucomicrobiia > Opitutales > Oceanipulchritudinaceae > JAFIGE01. The sequence continues at coordinate 69,148 of JAFIGE010000005.1, forward strand.
CTCGCGCTCCGCCGGCACTCCGCGCAAGGTCGCCGGGGTCTCACCCGTGGCGCGCCAACCGCCCCCCTCCACCGCCACCGACGCCCCCGTCGGCACCGAGAGCACACGCAGCTCACCTGGCAAAGGCTCCAAGGCCCGCTCCACCCGCACCGTCCGACCGATCATCAGCTCCACCGGCACCTCCGCCGACTCGCGCCGCTCCGCCGACAGGCGCAGTCGGTATTCACCAATGCGCAATACATTCTCGCTCAACAGACGACCATTCGCGTCCGCCTCGCCCAGGCGTGTCTCCACGCCCGATCCGTCCACCGCCATGACCAAGGCCCCCGCGCTCGTGATCACCTCCACCGCTCCCCGCACCGGCACCAAACGGATGCGCTCATCCAGCCCCGACGGTCCCACCTCCACATGCGTCACCAACGGATGATAGCCGGGTGCCTCCACCACCAGCTCATGCTCCCCCAAAGGAAAATCTTCGAAGCGCACCACCCCGTCCGCCCCCACCGCCACATCCGATTCCGCCCCCAGCCACACCCGCGCACCCGCCTCCGCCGGATCAATCCGCAGGATGACGCTGGGGGGAGCCCCGGCTTCAGCCGGGGAAGCGAGTGCGGCGGTTTCGGTTGGAGTTCCGCCTTTAAGCGGTGTATCAGCCCCTTGCTCGGCCACGGGACCGCCTAAGGGCGGGGCTCCAACCGCCTGCTCCGCATCCAATGCCCCCCTTCTTAATTCCTCATTCTTCA
>JAFIGE010000137.1 GCA_020831585.1 Opitutales bacterium
CGGCCTACCGCTGGTTGGTGCGAAGAAGAGAAGGTCGCGGCCATTGGGAGTGGGCGGACAGAGACGTATTTGGAGAATACCTCGCGCATGTGAATCGCTTGGTCGGGGCGCTGCATAGGGCAAAAGCCGCCATCTCCAGACCTCCGCCCGAGTCAGGAAGGGACGAAACGCCCCGCGTGGAAGAAGCGCCCCCCATCGATGGCTACAAAGCAAAGGGAGGTGCCATCGGCAGCGCGGCGTGGGTGGAGCGGCTGTGCCAACCTGGCGGGCTTCTGGGCTTTTTGCGCCAGCGCACCCCGCAAGCGCTCGAAACCGATTCCGGCACCCCTGCCTACGCGGCCAAACGTTCGCATTCCGGGGATTGATTCAAGACATTCCGAATACAGAGCCCCCTTGCATTGAAGCGCTAAATCGTGCTTTTCCGTTGAAGCGCCTGCTGAGAGCGGGTTTGCTGAGCGATTTCATGTCGAGGACCGTATCAGAGACAACCGTCGCGCCCTTTCTCATCGGGCTCCAAAAGGAGCTTGTGGGCGATCTGCAGACGCTGGACCCGGCGCTGCGTCCCGTTCGGGACGATTGGAAGCGCCCCGGCGGCGGTGGCGGGGCAAGCATTGTCCTGGCCGACGGAGAAATCATTGAAAAAGGCGGAGTGAACTTCTCCGATGTCCGCGGCGATCGCCTGCCCCCGGCTGCTTCCGCGCGGAGGTCTCAACTTGCGGGGCTGCCCTTTCGCGCAATGGGTGTGAGTGTCGTCATTCATCCGCGCAACCCCTACGCGCCCACCGCCCACATGAATGTGCGCTATTTTCAGACCGGCGAGGGTGATCAACCCGGCAGCGTATGGTTCGGGGGCGGCTTCGACCTCACCCCCTACTACCCGTTTGCCGAAGACGTGCGCGCCTGGCACCTCGCTGCCCAGGCCGCCTGCTCACCCCTGGGCGGCGACGCCTATGCGCGCTACAAAGCGGAATGCGATGCCTACTTCCATCTGCCCCACCGCCAGGAAACACGCGGCGTCGGCGGGCTCTTCTACGATGATCTGTGCGAACCCGATCTCGAAACCGCCTTCGCCTTTACCAGGTCCGTGGGAGCCGCTTTTCGGGAAACCTATGTCTCCCTCCTGAAAAGGCGCGCCGCTCTTCCCTACGGCGAGCGTGAACGTGCCTTTCAACTGTATCGGAGAGGCCGATACGTTGAGTTCAACCTCCTTTACGACCGCGGGACCCTCTTTGGCCTGCAAAGCCAGGGACGCACAGAGAGCATTCTCATGTCGCTTCCGCCCCTTGTAAGGTGGGATTACGATTGGCAGCCCGAACCAGGCTCTCCCGAAGAAATGCTCTACCGCGACTACCTTCGCCCCCGCGACTGGCTCAACGAACTTTCTCCGCAATGAACTCCCGTGAACGATTCCTGAAAGCCCTGCGGGGCGATCCGCTGGCGCGCCCGCCCGTCTGGGTGATGCGCCAGGCCGGTCGCTACCTGCCGGAATACCGCGCCCTCAAAGCCAAACACAGCTTCACGGAAATGGTGCGCACGCCCGAGTTGGCCGAAGAGGTGACCCTCCAGCCCCTGCGCCGATTCAACCTGGATGCCGCCATCCTCTTCAGCGACATCCTTGTCATCCCCGAAGCCCTCGGCCAACCCTACCACTTCCGCGAGCAGGGCGGTATCGGCATGGAGTTTGCCCTCGACTCCGCCGATCGTATTCATGCTTTGGATACCTCCGCTGTCCGGGAGCGTCTCGATTACGTGCCGCAAGCCCTCCGCCGGGTTCACCGCAACCTGAAGGGCGAGAAGGCCCTCCTCGGCTTCGGCGGATCCCCCTGGACCCTTGCCTGCTATATGGTCGAGGGCGGATCGAGCGACGCATTCACCAAGATCAAGACGCTCTTCTACAATGACCGACAAACCTTCGAGCACCTCATGGAGCACCTCGTGGACGCGCTGGTGGAACTCTTCACCATGAAAATCAAAGCCGGCGTGGACGCCCTGCAGATCTTCGACTCATGGGGAGCGGCCTGCCCCGGTGCCCACTACGAAGCAATGTCCCTGCGCTGGATCCGCGCCATTGTGGAGCGCCTGCCGCCGGACTTCCCCATCATCCTCTTCGCCAAGGGTATGGCGGCTCACGCGTCGGCGCTCCTCTCAACGGGCGCGCGAGCCCTTGCGGTTGATTGGACAGTGGACCTGCCCGCCTTTCACGACAGCCTGCCACCGGGCACCGTTGTGCAAGGCAACCTCGACCCCGTCATCATGGAACTCACTCCGGAGATCGTCCGCCGCGAAGCAACCGCTCTCCTGCGATCCATGCAAGGACGGGGTGGACACATTCTCAATCTAGGCCACGGGATCACCCCCCGCGCGAAAGTCGAAAACATGGAAGCCCTTGTCCAAGCGACTACCGAGTTTGCCCCGTGAAAGCTTTTTCCAACAACTTCAACCCGGACCTCATTCAGAAATACAACCGGGCGGGGCCGCGCTACACATCGTATCCCACGGCTTTGCAGTTTCATGATAAAGTGGATACAGCCGACCTGCTTGGGGACCTGAAGACAACGCCCGGACCGCTCTCGCTGTATCTGCACCTGCCCTTTTGCGAAAGCCTTTGTTGGTTCTGCGCCTGCACCACGGTGATCACGCGCAACCCCGACCGCGTAAACGGGTACCTGGATGCCCTCGAAAAGGAAATCCAACTGCTCACTCCGCACCTCCCCGCGCGCGAAGTGGCGCAATTGCACTACGGGGGCGGGTCGCCCAGCTTTCTCGAACCGGAACACATTCGCCGACTCAATACCCTGCTCGGGGCGCATTTCACGGATGCACCCGCCCCGGAGAAATCCGTCGAACTCGACCCCCGCACACTCACCGAAGAAAAAGTCCGCGCTTTCGCCGAGGGTGGTTTCACGCGCGCCTCGTTTGGCGTGCAGGACGTCAATCCGGCGGTGCAGCAAGCCGTCCACCGCGTCCAACCGGACGAACTCAACCGCACAGCGATAGGGTGGATCCGGGCCGCCGGATTCAATTCACTCAATCTCGACCTGATCTACGGCCTCCCCAAGCAGACCCGGGAGAGCTTTGCGGAAACAGTGGACACGGTGATCGAATACAATCCCGACCGCATCGCCCTTTTCAGCTACGCGCACGTTCCGTGGGTGGCCCCGGCGCAAAAAATCCTGGAACGCAGCACACTGCCTCCACCTGAAGAAAAGCTCGCGATGTTCCAGGTGGCCCTCGATCGCCTCAGCGCCGCCGGGTATGCCTTCATTGGCATGGACCACTTTGCCAAGGAGTCGGATGAGCTGGCCAGGGCGGCCAGGTCCGGTGGCCTGCACCGCAACTTCCAGGGCTACACCACGCGGGACGGCCTCTCTCTGTGCGGACTCGGGATGTCGTCGATCTCGCAGAGCGGCCGGGCTTACCGGCAGAACTTCAAAACGCTCGATGCCTACTATGGTGCCCTCGCCAACGACCGGCTCCCCCTTGAGCGGGGGTATCTGCTTTCGGCTGCGGATCTACTTCGCCGCGATATCATCATGGGCCTCATGTGCCGTTTTTGCATCGACCTGGAGGACGTGACTCATGCGCACAACACCTCGCCGGCTGAATTCGCCCCCGCCCTCGCCGAGCTGGAAGCTTTCGCGCAAGACGGGCTCGTGGAAATCGAAGGGCCGCGCATTCGCGTAACGCCCACAGGCCGGTTCCTCATCCGCAACATCGCCATGGTCTTCGACGCCTACCTCCGGCCTGCGGAAAACCGCCACGCGCGGACAATCTGACCAGTCGACCGGCTCTGCTGGGGTCCGCCACCTCCCTACGCGTCGGCTTCGAGGAGGCGAACGCGCCGGTGCTTTTGCGGAAACTGAAGGGTGACGATCGTGCCCACGCCCCGGCGTGAATCGATACCGATGCGTCCGCCGTGATCGCGCATGATGCGCTCGCAGATCATCATGCCAAGGCCGTGCCCACCGTCCTTGGTCGTAAAATACGGCTGGAAGACGCGCGGCAGATCCTCGTCGGAAATCCCGCTGCCGGTATCGCCAATTTGCACATTCACATACTCATCGTCGACAAGTGCGCGCACCCGGATGACGCCCCCGCGGTTCATGGCTTGGCGGGCATTTTTGAGGATGTTGAAGAAGACCTGTTTGACCTGATCGCGATCGCCCTGCACCGGAGGCACGGCCGCACGCAGTTCCACATCGACCGACACCCCCGACCCCTCCAGCTCCGGTCCGAGGAACTCGAGGCTCTCTTCGAGCACCGCAACCAAATCCAGATCGCGGAAATCCGGCGGGCGGGGACGCACGGCTTCGAGGAAATGGGAAATGATGGAATCGAGGCGCCCGATTTCATTGCGGCAAATCTCCAGCGAATACTCCACCTTCGACCGAAGGGCGCTCTCCTCCATGCGCTGGATCTGCCGCCGCATGAGCTGGAGATGAATGTTGAGGGAGTTCAGTGGATTCCCCAGCTCATGGGCCACCCCGGCGGAAAGTTGAATAAGGGAGCGCACCCGCTCGTCCTCGATTTGCTGCTGCGTGCGCGTCTTTTCGAGGGTGATATCGGACACGATGACGGCATAGCGGGGCAACTGCTGGCCGTGCACATCCTCGTCGAAGGGGACGAGGTAGATGCGCACGAGCCGGCTTTCGGGATAAGTCAGCTCGGCTTCGCGCGAGATACCCGTGGCTTCGGCAAGGTGGCCGGCGGCATCAAGGCGAATGGTGCGGGCAAGATCGGGCACGGCTTTCCAGAGGCTTGTTGTGCCGATGTCCTTCGGCTTGAAGCCGAGGAGAGAAATGGCCGAGACATTGGCGTAAAGAAGCGTGCCCTCCGAATCGATCACGAGGATACCCTCGCGCAACGAATTAAAAACGGTGTTGAGCAATCGCCGCTCCCGGGCAAGCCGGGTCACGAGGATGCCGAGGTTCACCTGGTCCAGATCATCCACCCTGCCAAGGACGGATTCAAGGGGATCGAAATTTTTCATGGTCGGGAGACGGGTGAGGCGTCGAGGCGGCCGGCGCTCACTTCATTGAGAAGGCGCACGGCCAAGCTGGTCTTGAGACCCTCGCCGAGTTCGATGCGCTGCCCACGGCACCCGAGCAGAAGGAGCCGGTTGGTTGGCGAAGCGAAGCCCGTCCCTGCGCGACCGACCTCGTTGGCGGCGATCCAGTCGAGGTTTTTCCGCTCAAGTTTCTCGCGGGCGTAGGCTTCCAGATTGTGGGTCTCGGCGGCGAAACCCACGAGGATTTGCTGCGCTTTGCACGCGCCGAGTGTGGCGAGGATGTCCACCGTGGGCTCCATCTCGATGGACATGGCCAAGCGGCCCTTCTTCACCTTCTCGGCGAGGCGCTCGCGCGGACGGTAATCCATCACTGCGGCCGTCATGATGAGGATATGGCAATCGTCAAACCGGGCTTCCAAGGCGCGCTGCATCTCATCGCCCGTCTCCACATCTATCCGGTCGACACCGGCGGGCGTGGGCAAGGCCACCGGGCCGGCAACAAGGGTCACGGCCCACCCGCGGGCTGCTGCAGCCTCCGCGAGAGCAAAACCCATACGGCCCGTGGAGGGATTGCTGAGGAAGCGGACCGGGTCGAGGTATTCGCGCGTGGGCCCGGCGGAGATCAGACACCGAATGGAGCTTGCTTCCATAAACGAAAGAAAATGCAGTGCTTCCCCGATGACAAGCGAACAGAAAACACCGCCCGCGCCCGGCGTGAAACAGGAGAACATGTTGTTCAACATCTTTTTCAACATCCTCCTCCCGGTGATCATCCTGTCGAAAGGCGGTCGCTTTGTGGAGAGTCCGGCGGTTGTCATGATCGTCGCCCTCTCCTTTCCCATCTGCTACTTCTTCTACGATCTCAGGCGTCGCGGAAAATACAATTTCTTCTCCATCATCGGCTTTGTCAGCGTGCTGCTGACCGGGGGGGTGGGTCTGCTCGCGCTGCCGCGCTTCTGGTTCATCGTGAAGGAAGCGGCGATCCCCTTCATCTTCGGCCTGGCCGTTATCATTTCACTCAAGACACGCTACCCGCTGATCCGCACCCTCTTTTTCAATCCGCAGATTTTCGATGTCGAGCGCCTCAAGGCGAACCTGCGGGAGCGCCAGAACGAAGCTGCCTTCGAGCGCCTTCTCTTCAACGGCACCCTTTTGCTTTCGGTGACCTTTTTCATCAGCGCCGGGCTCAACTGGATACTCGCCAGCCATATCATCCAGACCGAGCCCTCGGTCGATGCCGCGCAGTTCAACATCGAGGTGGGGAAAATGACCGGCTGGAGTTGGCTCATCATCGCCCTGCCGAGCATGATCATGCTCATGGGTATTTTCTTTTACCTGATTCGCGGAGCCACCCGCATGACGGGCCTGAAAATGGACGACCTCCTCGCAGCGGAACACCGGAGCGCCGTTGAGAAAAATTAGCTAAAACACGAAACGCAGCAGGACTTTTTGCGGAAAGCCTTTACGGGCTTTACTCGGAAGCATTTTTTTTCGAGATTTTCAAATTCCCTTCGGGCCAGGCTCATCCCTCTCTCCCAGCACGACCCGTCACCGCAAATCCCCGAAAAGCTATTTTGATGCGACTCCCCTTTGCCCGTAAACTCCGATTCCGGCTGATGAAGTTCTTCTCCAAGTTTGGATTTCTCGCGGGGATCCTTGGACTGGCGCTGTTGACGACGGCCGTTTTGCTTTTCCTCAACTCCCGCTATGTAGCCCGCTTTAGTGAACCGCCGACCCTTGAGCAAGAGGATGTTGGGGAACTCATCGTGGAGGAACGGTCTGCTCCGCAGACTGTGGAAGAGGTCTTGGCCAATTACCGGTCCGCCCTGGGGCGCGAGATGGATTTGGATCGCCTTCAGACGCTCCGGATGGCGGGTATCATGCGCAATAACGAGGATACCTTTCCCGTGCAACTAAGCCGGCACATCAGCGGAGATCACCTTCATCTCACGCTTCATAACCGGCGGGAGCCCCGCACCTTCATCTGGCGTCCAAACGCTGTCACCATCGTCGACCTTGAAGGCGGCGAACAGCCTTTCGATAACCCCTACCTGGCCAATCGGTTTGACTTGGATGCGTGGGTTTTCTTTCTCCCTCTGCAACCCAACCCAAGGCGCCTGCCCCTTGTCTTTGTTGGCCGGGAGACTTTTCGCGGTTTTGAATACGACGTGCTGGAGACGACTCCAGCGGCTCCCCTACCGGCACGTTTTTATTTTGAAGCCACCACCGGGCTCCTGCGCTTCCGCGAGCTGCCTGCCTTCGAAGATCACCCGCCCGAACTCGACGAGTTTCTCGAGTATCGCCGGGTAGAAGGTATCCGGTTTCCCTTCCGTGTCCTTTACATGCGAGACGGGAAATACGAGGGAGATTTTGCAGCCACTCGGGTCGAGGTGAATCCCGGAATGTTGCGATAGAATTGCCTTTCCGGGACTTCGCCCGGCAGTCTACACCTTCTGTCAAAGCTGGGGAATGGACTTTTTTTCCGCCCGTCGACGGGCTCAGGGCCGCCGACGCTGCAGCAACTCCACCGGATCGACTTCTTCGCCATCCTCGCTGTCAGGTAAACTGGCGGGCAGAAGAATCTCCTCAATTTCACCCACGCCCGCGTGCACCTCCAAGGGCTCATCAGCGGGGCGCGGGGCCACGCGGATGCTGAAATCACGCTGCTCACCGGCGCGCAATACCTGAATCTGCAAATACTGGCCCACGCGGGCATAGAACATGGCGTTGCGCAGATCATCGAGGCTACGGATGCGGTAGCCACCGATTTGACGGATCACATCACCGGCCAGCAGCCCCCCCTCCCGGGCTGGCGTGTCGGTTATGGCCGCGATGACAATACGGTTACCATCCCGCACAGAACTCTCCTCGCGCACCTCGAAACCCACCCAGCCGCGCACCACATTACCCTCCGCGAGCAAATCCTCGCGAATGCGCAAAGCCGCGCGGGCCGGGATGACATAAGTCGCTCCAATTTCAGGAATGGAGACGACGTTTAAACCGATGAGGCGCCCATTGAGATCGAGATAGGCCGAACCACCGTCACCGGGCGAACCGGGGATGGACGTGCGGATGTAGATACAAGGGAAGAGGCGGCCGCCAAAACGGCTTTCGTGACCCGTGACCATACCCAACTCAGGTGTGGGATCAAACTCAAGAGGCATACTCAAGCGCACCACCAAGGTGCCCACCGGCGGCAGATCGGCAGAATCGACAAGGTGAAGAAAGCGGAACTCGCGCGGCAGCGTATTCAAGCGCAGGAGAGCCACATTGGCAGAATGATCGCTGCCTATGAGATCTGCGGAAAAAGCCACCCCATCGTGCTCAATCCAAATACGAATCGGTCGGCTCTCACGGGAGGCGTTGTCCACGATACTGGTGTTCGTGAGGACAGATCCTTCCCTGCTTATAAAAAAACCCGTGCCGATAATCACTTGCGGCGTCGTTTCCTCTCCCTGCGCTTCATAGACCGCCTTCACGCGCACCATGGCGCTCCGGTTTTCCTGATAAATCTCAATGATACGGCGCTGCAGACCCAGAAAATCCGCTGAAACCGGAAAAGGAAAACCGATCAGGATGGCAAGGAAGGCGCACCATCCGGGGAAACGCGCGAAGCCACGCCGCATAGCAATCCGATCAAAAATGGCTCAACCGCAGGGACGCCGATTGCACGCGACCCCCTGCCCCGTCGGAAATCGGCTCTGCCACATAGTGGAATGCGCCATCGCGCGAGGGAAGCGAAAGAACCGGTGAATACAACACCTTCTCGTAGGTCGCCCGAGCGGAAATAGATGAGAGCGCATCCACAACGAACTGCGCGCGGGCGGAAGAAACCGATGACGCATCATCCAGCCGGGAGACCGCAAAAGTCGGATTTTCGAATGAGAAGCTGCTGTCGACGGCTGGTGAATGCGCCGCCAACACGACCGACTCTGCCAAAGCGCCAACCGCAACAGTCTGAGGAAATGCGGCTCCATCGCCAGCGGGGAGCAGGTCCGTGCCACGCAGGGTAAAAACCATGGCCGCAGTAGCGGTGAGAGGCACGGCCACATAAGCGGCCCGCCGCACCCAACGGAGCGCGCGGACAGCGAAAGACTCCGGTTGCACCAATGCCCGCAGGCGCTTGCTTTCGAGCTCTCGCTCAAACCTCGCCCAAAACTCAGGTTCCGGGCGCTCACTTTTCTTCAGTTGAAGAAGCTGTTCAACAGTTACGGGCTTCAATGGGCGTTGGGACATAGAGAAATAAGCAATCGAAATTTTAGTTAACAAAATCCTGCAAATAGGCCTGCAGTTGTTGTTTGGCGTAGTGCAGACGGGACCGCACCGTTCCAACCGAACAGTCCATGATCTCAGCGATCTCTTGGTGGCTAAGCCCCTCGATCTCAAACAAAACCACGACTGTCCTATGCTTGGGAGACAATTTCTGGAGAGCCTCGTTCAATCTTTCCTGAAGCTCACTCAGCAAAGCCCCCTTCTCCGTACGGGTTTTCACAACCAAAGCCTCAAGGATTTCCGAACTGCTCGCCTCCTCCGACATGTTCTCAAAACTGAAAAACCGGCGCAGGCGGTTCTTCTTCAACTGGCTCAGTGTCGTGTTCACTGCAATGCGGTAGAGCCACGTGAAGAAAGAGGAGTTCCCCTTGAAGCGGCCAATGGAAGAAAACGCCTTGATGAAGGCCTCCTGACTCAGGTCAGCCGCATCCTCACGGTTGGAGGTTAAGTTGTAGACGATTGAAAAGAGGCGTTCACGGTATTTTACAACAAGGCGGTCAAATGCGGCCACATCGCCCGCCTGAACCCGCTTCACAAGAATCGCATCTTCATCGGCATCGGTCATCGCCTCAGTCGAGGTGACGCTGATGCTATTGGTTGCAGATGGGGAAAAAGCCATGGTCAAGTTTGGTTGAGATTGAGGAGGATGCCCGAAAGCGCCTCGAAAGCAATGAGAAACCGTTCACCCCCTCTATTCCCAGAAACCCCTGTCCGGGGTGAAGAGTTGCACCCTCGAAGGCCCCCGGCGACCCTTGCGGAATGCAAAAAGTTTTCGGGGGAAGACCCAAAACGCGCTTGGAGAGCCCGGAAACAGGCATCTACGGGCACGTTGGGTTCGCAACCGGAGGGGCGGGCAGGGACCGGGGGACCGGACGAGCCCCTTCGGCCGGCTTTGCGGAACGCACCGCACGGGCGGAAACCAGGGCACTCGAACCCACCATGAGGAGGGCAGCGACCACCGGGTGCAGCATCCCCGCTGCCGCGAGCGACATCCCCACGCCATTGTAGATCAGGGCAAAGAGAAGATTCCCCCGGAGTTGGCTCCGCACCGAGCGAGCTTGATCCACTGCAAGCGGAAGATGGGAAAAGTCTTTGCCGAAGAAGATTGCATCCGCCGTCGCTCGGGCAAGCGATGCCCCGCTGCCCATGGCAATGGCGCCGTTGGATTCAGCCATGGCGGCGGCGTCGTTGATGCCGTCACCCAAAAACAGAACCGAGCGCCCGGCCGCGACCTCCGCGCGCACATAGCGCACCTTTTCTTCCGGAAGGAGCCCCGTACGCACCTCCAAGTCTGCCGGTAGAGCCTGTGGGGCCTTTCGATCACCCGTGAGCACAATGAGCCGCAGGCCGCGTTCCCGCAGAGCTTCGCAGAGCGGCGCCAGCCCCTCGCGAAAAGACTCCTTCATCCCAAACCACGCCACAGGCGCGCCCTCACATGAGACCCACACCCCGCCCTCTCCCGATTTTCCCAAGGCCCATTCCGGTGCAACCGCTTGACCACACACGAAAGACTGCTCGCCCACGCGCCAGACTTGCCCATCCGCCAGACCTTCCATGCCCCGGCCAGCCACCGCCCGCACCGCCTCCACTGTCACCTCGGGGGAATCAGCGAAACCATCCATCAGCGCACGGGCGACCGGATGGTGAGGAGCCCGCGACTCAAGCGCCCGCACCACGCCGCGCACCTCCCCGGTACGGCCCTGCCAAGCGGGATCGAACAGCTCGGTCGCCACGGCAAGTTCGCCATCTGTAAGGGTGCCGGTCTTGTCGAAAACCACCGTATCCGCCCGCCCGAGCGCATCGATAAACCGACCGGAACGGGCAATGAAGCCATGCAGCGCAAGGGTTTGCAGAGCCCGCCAAACAGCCATTGGCGTGGCCAGCCCAAGCGCACACGGACAAGCCACGAGGAGCACAGCCATGGCATTGAACAACGCCGCCCACCACGGCACCGACGAAAAAAAGAGCCAGCCGAAAAAAGTGAGCGCACTCACCCCCGCGACCACCGGCACAAACCATGCGAGGATACGGTCCGCCTGGCGCTGCAACTCGGAGGGCAAAGCGCGGGCCTGGCGAAGGGTATGGAGGATGCCATCCAGCACGCGTTCGCCCCTCCCCGCCTGCACCCGCACCCGCAAAACACCATCGACAGACCAACTTCCCGCCAGCACCCGATCCCCCGGTTCACGGGAAACCGGCTGCGGCTCGCCCGTGACGGACGTCTGCTCCACATAGCCTCGCCCCTCGACAATGATGCCATCGACGGAAATCGCCTCTCCGGGAGCCACTTCGACGACATCGCCAACGGCCAGTCGATGCACCTGCACCCGCGCGCGTGTGCCATCAGCCAAACGCAAGTAGGCGGAGTCAAAGGCCTCACCAACAGCATCGGCGGCCGCGAGGACACGCCGCTTGTTGCGCTCACCCAGTTGCTTACCCACCGTGTAGACACACAGGACAATGGCCACGATTTCGTAGTAGACATCCCCCCGACCCGTCACCGATGAGATCACCGAACCCCCGAGGGCCCCTGCCGCACTGAGCAAAAAGAGGCTTTCCACAGTGATCCGGCGTGCCCGCAATGCGACCAGGAAGTGACGCATGAGCGGCCCGCCCAGGAGGATGGTGACCACGACGACCGAGAGGAAGAGCCCCCCGTGAATAGCAAGGTAAGCGGTGGAACCGAAGGCCGGCGCTTCCCCCGCGCGAAGTGCATTGTTATAGCCGAGACCGAAAACCATGCCCTGACCGGCGAGAGCCAAGCTGATGGCAATGCGGAACCAGGTCGAGTCCCTCTCCGTCTCCGGTGTGGGGATATCGCCTCCGCAACAACCGCCCGAGCGAACCGGCGGGGGTGATTGGGAACCGCAACAGCTCATTTCACCACTGCGGCCGAAGGGGGATCCATCTTCATAAACCCCACGTAATCTGCTCCCGGACCAACGGTCAACCCGCCACGGTCTCTTCGGGGCGCTTGCCGCGTCTTTCCTTCGGCAAATACGCCATGCACCGTCGCGACTTGCGATAGGCCGAGGCTGTTTCTCCACACTCCCTGCGAAGATGCACGGCCATCTGCTTATAGTCGCCGAATCCACAAGCGTAGGCAATCTCCGTCACCGACAGTGATGAATCGACCAGCAGCGTTTTCGCCTCGCGCAAGCGGCGCGCCAAGAGGGCTTGCTGCGGAGAAATCTTGAGAGAGGCCCTGAAACGCATTTGCAGATACCGGGTCGTTACCCCCAACCGGGAGGCGAGGGCATCCACCCGCAAAGGCTGATGAAACTCCTGCTCGATTAGGTTCATCGCACGCCTGACCAAAGGATCTTCTTTGGAGGTTTCCTCCGTGGAGGCCCGTTCCACGACATCGAGGGGCGGAATCTCTATCCGCAGGGGCACATCCGGATCCGTGACGATTCGCCCCTCAATAAGACCCGCGAGGAGTTCCGCTGCGCGAAGGCCAAGGGTCCTCGAATCCAAACGCACACTCGAAAGCGGTACGGGGGTGCTTTCGCACACGATTCGGTTATCATCCACCCCGAGGAGAAGAAAATCCCCGGGCATCTCGTAGCCGGCAGCCAAGGCAATCCGGCAAAGAAGGGCCGCCCGGAGATCATCCACCGCGAAAATCGCGCACGGCCGGGACAACTCCGCGAGGCTTTCCTGCACCCGCAAAATATTCCCGGCCACATCCTTCAGCCGCATGGAGTCGAACAAATTCGGATGCCCGACCCAGGCCACCTCAAACCCACGCGCTTTGAGCGTTCGGGTAAACCCCTCCACGCGCAAATGGGCATAATGGGTGTTGCAGGGGGCGAATGCCGCAAAAGATCTCTGCCCCCGGTCAATAAAATAGCGCGCGGCCAGATCACCCACCGCCAGATCATCAGACACGACGGTCGGCAAACCGGGGTCGGCAAGCACATTGGAGACGTTCACCGCAGGGATAGAACGGCCTTCCGGGGCGCTCTCCCGGTTAAACCGGGTTACAATCCGCCCGTCGGTCCGATCACACAGCTTCGCCGACATGCCCACATCCAGATACCAACCGGGGATCTTTTGAAAGTAGGCGGCCACCCCCCCCAAAATCTCGTGAAAGTGAGTATTTCCGGAAGGTATTTTTATAGACACGCTCCGGAAGCTTGGGGCCTTCCGGCCAACATCACAGAGCGGGCTACTCACGGAGGGGCGAGGAGGGGTGCGACGGAGAATTTCGCATTTACCGATATCTTTTGCCGCATAGCACCACGACAGTCAAGCAACGTTCGGTGTAAGATAACGGGTGATGAAATCAAAAACTCTTCTTATGCTATCCTTTTCCGGACTCGTGTCGTCAGCGATGGTGCACGGGGCCGTCTTTAACTTTACTTCCGTTGAGGGCTACAACCTTGGCGCGCTCAGCGGCCAGCAAGGCTGGGTGGCGGGAGACGCCGGCGCCGGCCCCGATCCCTTTGCCAACGTGGTGGCCGGTGGTCTCTCTTACTCTGGAGGGGCTGTCCTGCACAACGGCGGCGACCAGCGGTTGAGCCTCCAAGGCGGTGGAAACGGCCGGGTTTCCATTCCCCTGGCCAGCACCTATGCCCCCGGCAGCACATTCTACTTTAGCTTCCTGTTTAACCACGACAGCGGCGACAACTTCCTTTGGTTCGCTCTGTCGGACCGTGCGGACAGCGACAACGGCAGCATTTCGGCCCTCTCCCAAAACCAAAATGTAGGCCCCTCCGGCAACCAAGTGGCGACGCCCCGCCTGCGCTCACGGGTTCGCGACGATGCAGGCGGGCAATCTCAAGCCAATGCGCCGTATGATGGCTCCCCCATTTTTGACGGATGGGGACTCATGCAGCCAGGAGAAACCCAACTGATCGTCGGAGAAGTCTTTTTCGGCGGCTTCTCGCAGAACTCGACAATCCGCGTTTGGCTCAACCCCACCTCGCTGACCAAAGACGATAACCCCAACTTCTTCGATAACGCCGGCAGAGTATTGAGCGTGGGCGATCTCGACACCCTCTGGATCCGCAAAGGCGGCTCTGCGGGCGAAGCCTTCGTTGACCACATCATGCTCGGTGACAGCTGGGATGCCGTAGTCATTCCGGAGCCCTCGACCTATGCCGCACTCTTCGGCCTCCTTGCGCTGGGACTCATCGCTTGGCGCCGCCGCCGTTGAAACAGCGATCCCTGAATCCTCTTTTCCAAGCGCCCCGGTTTCATCAAGACCGGGGCGCTTTCTTTTGCGCATGGATGATCAGGAACACCCTCGAAGATACAACGGAAACGCACCTGCGAAAGGCATACTCAACAGCGCTTAACCGAGCGGATCTTGGCACATCGCCGATCTGATTGACGAAGGCGAAGTCGTGGGTTTAGCCCCATGCCGATCTACTCTAATTTCGCGCACGGTGCCGACCGGCAATACCAAAGAGCCCCGCCCCTTCCAGTGGGCGTGCCCCGGTTTTTCGCCGTCCAAACCACCCCTTGTGCTCGGCGAACCACCGGTCCACATACGCTTGGCTCCCGATCACCACCCCTTCCGTGAAGTAGCGCACCCGGCAGCGCAGCTCGTCGATCCGCGTCAGCTCCCCACCTGCCACCTTCCCCTCGCCCAGCAGATACCAGC